>DASXHY010000160.1:0-12144 GCA_036488095.1 Verrucomicrobiia bacterium
CTTTAGCCCGGTGGGTGAATCAACCGAATGCGACTTCAGCCGTTTCAACGGCTTCCGACCGGCACACCCAAAGCCGTTAAAACGGCTGAAAAAAATATTAACCATCGCTATACCACCGGGCTAAAGCCGCGGTGTTAATGAGACCAGATGCGCCCGGCCTGAACCTTCACTGCCGCTGCGGAAAAATCTGATACAGCAGCAGGTAAATCAGCACGCCGGTCACCGAGACATACATCCACATCGGCCAAGTCCAGCGCGCGATTTTTTTGTGTTTGTCGAAGCGCTCCCGCAACGCGTAGCTCAAGGTGATGATAATCATCGGCACGATCGCGATGGCCAATACGAGGTGCGTGAAAAGAATCGTCAAATAAATCGGTTTAAACCAGGCCGGATTCTTGAAATACGTAATCCCATGGACGCCAAAATGGTAAATCAAATAGCCGGTGAGAAAAAGCACCGAACTGCACACGGCTGCAATCATGCAGTTCCGATGCGCAATCACCTTCCCGCGCTTGACGAAATAATATCCGAAGCCCAGAAATACTCCGGCCAACCCGTTGAATGTGGCATTGGACGCCGGCAGATCGTGCAGCGTCACGGCTCGCGCTCCAATTGTTTGGCCGCGTCGAGAATTTTCTGCTTCTCCACGGTCCAATCCACATCTTCGCCGCCGGTTTGATACACGCCGCGCAATTGCGCGCGCTTGTCCACGATCACAAAAATCGTGCTATGCACCCACAAATCATCCGGTGACGCCCGTTCGTCGAGTTTCTTTTCCACCGCGGAAAGTTTCAGGCTGCCGGTGGCGAGGCTGGCGATTTGTAATTTGGTTCCAGTGAAAAAGGTCCAACGGTTCGTGTCCGCGCCGGCGCGTTCGCCGTAAAGTTTCAAAACGGCCGGGGTGTCGTAATCCGGGTCGGTGGTGAGTGAAACGAGCTTTGTCGGGGCGTCTTTGGGCAGGGCGTCCTGCAGTTCCTTCATCTGGCGGGTCATTCTCAGGCAGGGTCCCGGACAACGCGTAAAAATAATGTCGGCGATCCAGACGCGTCCGCGCAAGTCCGCCAGCGAAACGGCCGCGCCGTTTTGGTTCGTCAGGGAAAAATCCGCCACTTGCGCGTAGACGGGGAGCGACTCGCGATGCTCGGCGGCGGATCTGGCTTTCGCCAGCAGAAACACGAGCGAGAGCGCCATGATGAGGAGCAAAAGCCCGACGCCGGCCATCCACGGAAATCTTCGCATGGTCGGGTTCATGGTTTTGGCGCGTCCGGCGGGACGCGCAAGGACTTATTCAAAACTGCCGCCGCCGGCACCCGCCGGCGTCTGCTTGGCAATCCATTTGTCGAAATCTTCCTGGGTTTCAACAGTCATGTAGCCATTGGCCATGCTCGCATGGCCTTGTCCGCACAATTGCGCACAGTTGATTTGGTATCGCCCCACCTTTGTCGGTGTAAAATGAAGCGGAATACGCATGCCGGGAATCGCGTCCTGCGTGACGCGCATGGCGATCACCTTGAACGAATGAATCACGTCCTTGGATGAAAGACGGATAATGACCGGCTTGTTGACCACCACATGCACGTCATTCAGCGTCACGATATCGTCCTTGCCCTTCGCGTCTTTCGGATCCACGCCAAACGGATTATCCGACGTGACAAAGTTCATGTCTTGCGCGCCGAATTCGCCGTCCTTGCCGGGATAACGAACGTTCCAGGCGAATTGCTGCGCGACGATTTGAATGACGGTGGAATCCTTTTCCGCGGGGAATTTGTCCACCGTTTTGGCCCAGAGCGGAACCGCGACGAAAAGCAGGATGACGGCTTCAACGAGGGCGACGATGACTTCGATGTAATTGGAGGCGTGATTGCGCACGCCGATGTAATCGGCCTTGGGATTGCGCGATTTGTGAAAACGGAAGAGCGCATACGCAAAATAGGCGAGCCATCCGGTGAACAAGGCGATCATCAGCCAGTGGACATAGATGATGAGATTGTCCACCTGCTGGCCGTGTTCCGAAGCAAGCACCGGCATCCCGAGAAGTTTCTCGGTTCCCTGCCTCAGCGATTCAAAAAGATTTCCCATAGTCAGCTTTTTTGAGTGGGTTCAGTCGGGGTCGTCGATTGCGCGTCGGGCTCATTGGCAGCCGCCGCGGATTTTTTTCCGATAAAAACAAAAAATGTGGCAATGCCGCCGAGGACCATCGTCACCACGCCCAGCAGGCTGAAAATGCCCCAATTCATTCCCTTGGCCATCGGCGCATCCGAAGCGCCGTAGCAGGCGGCGCAGGCAAACAGCGAGCCGGGCTGGAACGCCGCCGCGAACAATATCCCCGCGGCGAGGATTTTAAGTTTCCGGAGGTTCATAAAAAGCTTACGTTTTTGGTTTTCTTGAGAAAATAGCGCTCGTAAAAAATCAGCCCCACGCCCACGCCGAATGAAGCAATCGCAAAAATCACGTTCCATAGTCCGCCCTGCACCACGAGCCACACGCCGAAACCAAACGCCAGCGCGATGGATACCATGATGAAAACGAGATGGAAGGCTTTCAGCGACATATTTAATCAGTGCGTGATCGTGTGCGGCGGAAAATCACCAAACGACCAGAGCGTCAGCGCCATGAGGCCGGCGAAGAAAAACGCCGTGAATCCCAGCACGCCGTAAATCATTTTGCGCTCGGAAATCAAATGCATGAAATAGCCGGCCACCAGGAAGGCCTTGCCGCCCGCGATAACCAACGCGACGGCGATGTTGATCCCGCGGCTGCCGAAGGGAATGAACGAGGCGCCGACCGTGATGAGTGTCCCGAACAGCAGGGCGTAAAAAACGTAGAGATAACGCCGGACGTGATGGCTGAAATGCTCGTCGTGCGGCTGCGCTTTGGCTTGAGATGGGGATTCGCTCATAAATTATAACAAATATAGAACCGGGAAGAGGAAAATCCAGACCAGGTCGACGAAGTGCCAGAACAGGCCCGAAATCTCGACGCGATTGGTGAACCGTTCGGGATCGGTCTTCCACATTTTGCCGCCGAAGGCCCAAAGATAGAAAATCACGATCGCGCCGCCGATGACGTGCAACGCGTGCAGGCCGGTGAGGGTGAAATAAATTGCCGTGTAGGTGTTGAGCCACGGACCGTAATTGCCCATGGTGGCGATTTCGGACCGCTCGATTTTGATGGGCGCAGGTTTGGCAAGATCTTTGCGTTCGTGCAAATCCAGGACATCATGCGCGTCCTTGACGTAGCGGCCCAAGATGACGATTTCATCCTTGCCGTTTTCCTCCATGTGACCGTCCACGATGCGGCCATCCTTCAGGTTCACCTGGTAGTGAATGAATTTGTCGTGATATTCGTAGGATTTAATTCCCAGGAATGTCAGCGCGCAGCAAAGCGTGATGGCGTGATAAAATTTGAACCGTCCGAAGTTGCCCATTTTGAGCGACGCCCACGCCATGACGGTGGTGATGGACGAAGTAATCAGCACGAGCGTGTTGGCCGTGCCGAGGGGGACGTTGAGCCAGCCGTAGGGCCATTCGACCGCGCCGATGCGCAGGAGGATGTAGCTCGAAAACAGCGCGCCGAAGAGCATCACTTCCGAGGCAAGGAAAAGCCAGATGCCGACTTTGGCGTTGTAAAGCCCCGTGTCCTTACGAATCTCTGTTGTGTACGGAATTTCCATGATGATTGATTAAGCTTTGTCCGGTTCGTTTTGCGGCGTGAAGTCGGCCGTGTGACCGGGCACGCTGTATTCATAAGGGCCGCGATAAACGATCGGCGCCTTGGCAAAATTACCGTGCGGCGGCGGCGTGGGGGTCTGCCATTCCAACGTGGTCGCCTGCCACGGATTGTCCGAACCCGCGGGTTTGCCGTGTTTGATGCTCCAGAAGAAATTAATGATGAACGGAATCTGCGCGAGGCCCAGGCAAACCGCCGCCCAGAGGATGAACACGTGCAGGCGCATCAGGCTGTCGCTCAATCCGCCGATGACTTCCGCGCCCGTGGCAGTGTTGTGCGCGGCGGTGTAATTCGCGCCGCCGTCGGACATGCGCCGGATCATTCCCGCCATGCCTTGCGCGAACATCGGCTGGAAAATCAGGTTCATGCAAATCAATGAGAGCCAGAAATGCACGCGGCCCCAGAATTCATTCATCATGCGGCCGGTCATTTTGGGGTACCAATAATAAACTCCCGCAAACAGCGCGAAAATCGTGCCCGGCGCGACAATGTAATGGAAGTGCGCAATGACGTAATAGGTGTCATGCAGGTGCAAATCGCTGAAGTTAAAGCCCAGCGGCAAACCCGTCAGACCGCCGATGCCGAACATCGGGAGGAACGCCATCACGAATAGCATAGGTGTGTTGAAGCGAATCGAACCGCCCCACAGCGACAGAAACATGCACGTCAGGATGATAACCGAGGGAATCGAGATGATCATCGTGGTGGTCTGAAAGAATGTCGCGACGCGAATTCCCATGCCCGTCAGATACATGTGATGCGCCCAAACGATGAATGAGAGAAAACCGATCGTCAGCGCGGAGTAGACCAGCGATTTGTAACCCCAAATCGGCTTGCGCGTGTTGTTCGCGATGATTTCCGCCACGATGCCCATCGCCGGCAGGATGAGCACGTAAACTTCCGGATGCCCCAGGAACCAGAACAGATGCTGCCACAACAACGGGCTGCCACCGCCGCTGATGTGCCCCAGCGTGCCGACCGCGAGACCGGTGGGCAGGAAGAAACTGGTGTGCGCGACTTTGTCCATCAATTGCATCACACTCGCGGCTTCCAACGGCGGAAACGCCAGCAGCAGGAGAAACGCCGTCACGAATTGCGACCACACAAAAAACGGCAGCCGCATCCAGGTCATTCCGGGCGCGCGAAGCTGAATGATGGTCGCGATAAAATTCACCGCGCCCAGCAGGGACGACGTAATCAGGAAAACCATGCCGATGAGCCAGAATGTCTGGCCGTTCGTGGCAATCGAGGTCGCCAATGGCGAATAGGAGGTCCAACCCGCCTGCGGCGCGCCTCCGGGAATGAGAAAACTGGTCAACATGATAATACCGCCGATGACATAGGATTGGTAGCTGGCCATGTTCACGCGCGGGAAACACATATCGGGCGCGCCAATCATCAGCGGGACGACGTAATTTCCGAAGGCTGCGAACGCCAGCGGCACGATGGCCAGGAAGACCATGATGGTGCCGTGCATGGCGCCGAAGGAATTATAGAGGTCGGGCGAGATTTTTCCCTGGCTGGCGACACTGCCCAGGACTTTTTCCAGCAACGGCCCGACCAGCGGAACCGGCACGGAGGGATGCGCGATTTGCCAGCGCATCATCAGCATCAGCGTGAACCCAAAAAACAAAAAACACAGCGCGGTCACGCCATATTGAATGCCGATGATTTTGTGGTCGGTGGAAAAGACGTAGGTGCGCCAGAAGCCTGCATCCGCATGATGCTCTTCATGGATTCCGGTATGTGGAATTGCGTGTGTCGCCTGCATGTTTTTTCAACTATTATTAGCTCAACATCTTTTGACCAACCGATGCCAAACGTGAGTTAGTGAACGTTACTGAACCGCGCGTGTCAACGGCGGAGTCAGTTTTGCTTCGTTAAATAAGTTAAATTGTTAAATCAGTTAAACGAGGCGAATGATGTTCTCGTCGTTTGCCGATTTAACAAATTTCTCATTTAGCCAATCACCGACGCCTATTTAACCTTATCCAACACCATCATCACCAACAGCAACGGCAGATATAAAATTGAAACGAAAAAAAGCTTTCGCGCGCGCGGAATCGTCATGTGGCGCGCGAACTGGATGGCGTACCAAAGAAATGCCAGCCCCAGGACCAGTGCGCCGAACAAATAAACCACGCCGGTCACGTGAAATAAAAACGGACACAAACTGACCGGGAGCAACCCCAGCGTGTGGCTCACCGCCTGCCGCCCGGTGCGATGGCCTTGCGGGTCAATTCCCGGCAGCATCTTGAACCCGGCTTTTTGGTATTCTTCGCGATACATCCACGCGATCGCGAGGAAATGCGGCAATTGCCAGAAGGCAAGGATCGCGAACAACGCCCAGCCTTCGCGGCTCAGTTCGCCGCGAGCCGCCGTCCAACCCATCAGCGGCGGCAATGCGCCCGGCACCGCGCCGACCGCGGTATTCAACCATGTCATGCGTTTCAAAGGCGTATAAATGAAAAGGTAACTTACCAGCGATATCGCGCCGATGACGCTCGTGGTGAGGTTCACCGCCAGGGCGAGATACAGCAGCCCCGCGCAGGCGCACACGCCGCCAAAAACCATCACCGTCGCCGGCTGCAATCGGCCCGAAGGCAGCGGACGATTTTTGGTGCGGCGCATTTTTGCGTCGTGTTCGCGTTCGAGAAGCTGGTTCAACGCCGCCGCGCCGCTGGCAACCATCGCGGTGCCGAGCACCGCATGGATCATCAGCAGGTAATTAACTGAACTGGGCGAGCCAAGATAAAAACCCACCAGCGTCGTCAGCACCACCAGGAACGTGAGGCGCGCCTTGATTAAATCGGCATAGACGGCCATCCAGCTTTTCTCAGCTACGACGACTTCATTCAAGGATGGTGCGATTGCTTCTTTCATGCTTCAACGTGCTGCCGGGATCTTGCCGGCAGAAGCGGCTTCCATCGCGTCCGTCAAATTCAACGCCGGCGACGGCGAGACGCTGACGGCACGTTGTGGAAATCGGAGCGCGATTATACTGAGCATTGCGCCCGTGGCGAGAGAAAGTGCGCCGACCAGCACATGGGCCGTGGCGATGTCCGCCGCTTTGTCCGACAAAATCGTGGCCGCGCCGAGGGCAACCTGGCAAAGAATCAATCCCAGCCAAAACGCCGCCAGCCTCGCGGCGGGGCTGCGCCAGGAAAATTTCCGCCACGCCTGCCACGCGCAAAAAGCCACCGCGCACAGAATTAGCACGGCGACAATGCGATGCACCATTTGCAGTTCAATTTGGAAGGCGGTGATGGGGTTGAAATTTGTGATCTCCACCCGCTGTTGGTTGTAATGGGCCACCGAGGCGGCGTCCGTCGCCGGCCAGAGTTTGCCGTAGGCGAGCGGAAAATCGCGAATGGACAATCCCGCGTGCTGATGCCGCATGGTCGCGCCGAGAATGAGTTGGAGCAGAATCAGGATGGTCGTGCCCAGGAATATTTTTTGGAGGTTTGATGGCGAATGGACCGTGTTGCATGTTCCTCCTTCGCCAAGGCTTCGGAGGACAGGTGCGTGTTGCGTGTTCGCCATCCCCACCCACCATTTGCTGGTAAACAATGCAATCGCGCACGTCAGCACAAAGAACAATTGCGCCAGTGTGGCGTGAAAAATCCCAATCTGGTCCTTGAATAAAATCACGCGCAACCCACCCAGAACGCCTTGCAGCACGACCGCCAGGAACGCCGCCACACCCAGCCAGCGCATCCATTTGCGCGGTTCCGCAATCCACAACCACACCATCAGGATGACCGTGAGAAATCCCACGCCCGACGCAAACAGCCGATGCGAATGTTCGTAAAAAATATTCCCGCCGTGCCACCATTTGCTCAGCGGAAAGAAAAACATGTTGTAGCCGTAGCTCGTCGGCCAATCCGGCACGGACATGCCCGCTTCATGGCTCGTCACCAGCCCGCCGATGCCGATCAACGCGAGCGTCGCCAGCGCCGTGAGGACGGCGAAACGATGCAGCCAGCGATTGTTCGGCAAATCATTCATGTAAAAAAACAAACCGCTGCGAGTGGACGCCCGCAGCGGTTTCAGGACGAAACTTATTTAACTTCGAGAGTGAAATCCACGCTCGCGCCGCTGTCTTTGACATCAACGCTCTTCTCGACGCCCGTGGGCGCGGCCTTGCGGTGCAGCGCCACGATTTTATAGCTCCCCGGCGGCACGTTCTTGATGGTGAATTTTCCGTCCTTGTCCGTCACGGCGAAGTAAGGATTATCCACGACCGTCACCCACGCGAACATCCAGGGATGAACGTCGCACTGAAACTTCATGAAATTCTCCGGGGCGGAGAAAGAATAGGTCAAATCAGCGCTGCCCGACATTTGCGGCTGGCTGATTTTGGTGGAATAGGCCTCCATATTGGGGCCGGCAGTCGGGTTGATGTGAACGTTGTGCATCGGCACCGTCGCCGGGTCGGAATTTTTCATGATCAATTTCTGACCGGTTTGGATAGCCACGATTTGCGGCACATAAAGACAGCCTTTTTGATCCATAACGGCCGGCGGCGTGGAAGGATCGGCTTCTTTCGCAGGAACGCCTTTCAACATCACGACGACATCGCCGAGTCCCTTGTTGGCGCCGACTTCAAAAAAAGTGGTGAACACTTTGCCTTCGTGCATTTTGCCGCAAACGGGATCGTTTTCGAGCGGCGTGATTTCACGCTCGGGCGGCGGCGTGCCATTGAGAGTAACGGTGCCAGTGATGTCCGCCGCGGACGCCCATTGCGCCAGCCCGGCGACTCCGATTGCAGTAAGGAGAGCAAAAGACAGTTTCATATTTTGGTTCGATTGAATCGGGCAGGAAGCTAACATCCGGGATTTGCGACCGCAAGACTACACCCAATCTTTTCACACTGGCTGATTCTTGGCGTGATGAGGGCTAATTATGCCCGGCAGCCCCTGGAAAGTCCTTTTCCATGTAGGAGACGAGGTGACGAGTCTCTAATTTCCTTTGGCAAAATCAGTCAGAGACTCGTCACCTCGTCTCCTACTTTGCCAACAGGCACTTAACGGACGCCGGCCATCACTCGCGCCATTTGCAACGCGGTTTGCGCGGCTTCGGTGCCGCGATTGTGCTTGGCGCCCAGGCAACGCACTTTCGCGTGTTTCACTTTTTCGAAAACGAACACGCCGTGAATCACCGGAACCTTGTGCTGCACTTGGATTTGCGCCAGCGCGTGCGTGACGCCCCAGCCGATGTGCTGGGCATGGCTGGTCTCGCCCTGAAAAACGACGCCGAGACAAATAATAGCTGAATAACGCCCCGAAGCCGCGAGTTTTGCCACCACCGCCGGAATCTCAAACGCCCCCGGCACGCGCACGATGCGGATATGCGCCTTGGCATTATCAAGCTCCACCTTGGCCGCATGCACCATGGCATCCACGTATTCCGCGTTGTAACGGGAGGCGACGATGGCGAAAGAGACTCCACCGGCCGCAGCTTTTTGTTTCTGGACTTTCTTTGACATCGCGGAGCTTGGTTGCGGAAAGCAATTAGAGTCAAACGGAGATTTCGTGGCATCAAATCAATCGCCGGACAATGCGCATAATTCGCCGCTGCTTAGCGGTCTCCGGAGGAAAATCGTCTGGATGAAAGAAAGGACTTTGCGTATCGGGTTCGGGATCAAGCGAGCCTCCAAGCGCGAGATAGATCTGCCAAAGCTTCTCGCTTTCCCGCCAGCGTTCAACAGGTATGAGCCGATACCATCTGGCCCACTCCTCACCAACCAACTCTTCCGGCTGAATCATGCAAAAAGGATAGCAGGTTCGGGAACGGGCGCAAAGCAAACCGCTATTTCGGAAAATGGAAGAGTTCTTCCACCGTTTTCATACGCCCGCTCGCTCGTAAATCGTAAATCACAAAAGGTGTCCCATCTTTTCCCGCTTCGTCTTCAAATACCGCTCATTATGCGCGTTTGGCTTCACGCGAATCGGCACCTGTTCGACAATTTTCAAACCATAACCCTCCAAGCCGACGACTTTTTTTGGATTGTTCGTGAGCAAGCGGATGGTTTTCAACCCGAGGTCGGCGAGGATTTGCGCGCCCAAACCGTATTCGCGCAGGTCCATGTCGAAGCCGAGTTTTTTGTTGGCCTCGACGGTGTCGTAGCCCTGTTCCTGCAATTTGTAGGCCTTGATTTTCGGCGCGAGACCGATGCCGCGACCCTCCTGCCGCATGTACACCAGCACACCCGCGCCCGCATCGGAAATCTGCCGCAACGCCTGGTGCAATTGCGGGCCGCAATCGCAGCGGCGCGAGCCGAACACGTCGCCCGTGAGGCATTCGCTGTGTACGCGCACGAGCACATTTTTTTTCGCGGCCACATCCCCGCGCACCAGCGCCAGATGATGCTGCCCATCGATTTTCGAGCGATACAAATGCAAATCGAAATCGCCGTAATCGGTCGGCATCTTCACCACTTCAACCTGTTCAACGAGTTTTTCCTGCGTGCGACGGTGCTGAATCAAGTCCGCAATCGTGGCAATTTTCAGCCGATGCTTTTTCGCGAACTTCATCAGCTCGGGCAATCGCGCCATCGAGCCGTCGTCGCTCATGATTTCGCAAATCACGGTGATGGGCCGGCAGCCGGCGAGCTGCACCAAATCGACCGCGGCTTCCGTGTGGCCGGCGCGTTGCAACACGCCGCCGGGGCGCGCGCGCAAAGGAAAAACGTGCCCGGGCTGCACCAGATTATCGGGAATCGCCGTCGGGTCCGCCATGATGCGGATGGTTTCCGCGCGGTCCGCGGCGCTGATGCCCGTGGAAATATTTCGCGCGGCGTCCACGCTGATCTGGAAATCCGTTTTGAACGTCTCGCGGTTCTGCCGGACCATCCGCTCGATGCCGAGTTGCTGCAATCGCTCGGAAGTCGTCGGCACGCAAATCAGCCCGCGGCCATGCTTGGCCATGAAATTCACCGCCGCGGGCGTGACGAATTCCGCGGCCATGATTAAATCGCCCTCGTTTTCACGATCAGCGTCGTCCACCACAATCACCATTTTGCCCTTCCGCAAATCGGTGATGACGGACTCGATGGAATTAAACCGTTCTTTCATTAGCGGGCATAACCTAAAGGCATTGTGCCGAATTAGAAATCAGAAAACATATAATGATATGTCTGGTAGCTCAGCACTGCGCTCACGAGCAGAAACACCACGCTGCCGCCGAGAAACGCCCCGAGCATGCGCCGGTCGCGCGGACGGCTGAGACTACCGGCCTGCGAGTTCCAAGCCGCAGGCCGGATCTTCTTTTCGAGACAGATGTTTATTTCACCCTTTTTTAACCCGGCAAATGACGTAAGGTTTTTCCATGGCAATACCTGTCATCACCATTGCTCAAATGCGCGATTGGGAAAAAGCGTCCTGGGCGGCGGGTAAATCCGAATTGGATGTCATCCGCCAGGTCGGAAAAATTCTAGCGCAGGCGGCGATGCATTTAACCGCGCCCGGCGATTCCATCCTGATTCTCGCCGGCAAAGGCCATAACGGCGATGATGCCCGTTACGCCCGCGAGCATTTGGATGACCGGCGCGTGGACGTTTTGGATGCTAAAGAGCCCGACGCGGATTTTCCAAAGTTGAACTCATTTCTAATGTCGCGTCCCGCGCTGGTCATCGATGGTTTGTTTGGCATCGGCATCAATCGTGCGCTGAATCCTGCGTGGATAAAATTCATCGAGCGGATCAACGCCGCCCGGTTGCCAGTGCTCGCAGTGGACGTGCCGTCCGGGTTAAACGCGGATTCCGGTGATGCGCAGGGCGCAGCCATCGAGGCCGCGGTCACGCTCACGGTGGGAGCGCCCAAAATCGGTTTGCTGCATCACCATGCTTCGCGCTACGTCGGGCGATTGATCGTGGCCGAGAACACCGGGCTGATCGATTGCCCATTTCAAAGCGAACTGAATTGGACGGTGCCGGAAGATTTTTGCGGCTTCCCGCCGCGACGCCCGGTTGCCGGTCACAAGGGAACGTTCGGGCATCTCGCGATTATCGCGGGCAGCGTTGGTTATCATGGCGCGGCGGTGCTCGCCTCGCGCGGCGCACAACGCGCGCAACCGGGACTCGTGACGCTGTTCGCCCAAGAGCGCGCGTACGTTCCCATCGCGGCCCAATTGCAAGCCGTGATGGTGCAGATTTGGCCGCCGCAAAAGGAGTTGCCGGCCAATTTCAGCGCGGTGTTGGTGGGACCGGGTATGGCCGCGCCCGATGTGCCGGAAGAATTGAAAGATACCGCGCGCCGGCTGTGGCGCGAATCGCCGGTGCCGATCATTGCCGACGCCAGCGCGCTCGATTGGCTGCCGCCCGGCCCAATCCCAAAAAATGCCGTCCGCGTCCTGACGCCGCATCCTGGCGAAGCGGCGCGATTACTCAAAACCACCGCCGAGCAAGTACAGGCG
>DASXHY010000220.1:0-12671 GCA_036488095.1 Verrucomicrobiia bacterium
TCATGCTGGCCGATCGTGCCGCTGACGATATATTGCCCGTTGCTGCTCGTGCCGCCACCACCGGCGATCTTATACCAACTGATGGAATACTGTGCGTGGGCCGAACCGGCGGCGAGGACAAACAACATTCCGGATAACGCCGAGAGTAAAAAAGTTTTCATGGTTCTCCTCAGTTTTTATTGGTTCAAATTTTGTTGTTCGACGGACTTTTCCAGTTTGTCGAGCCTCGATTTGAGCGCCCCGATTTCCGCGTCTTTCAACTTCAACTGGTCTTCCAATTTCCGATTTAACCCCTGGATGGCGCTCAAAGCCACTCCGCTTTCGTCAACCGTGCCAATCGTCGTATTACCCTCACCGAGCCCGAATGTAGCCTTGAAATCCTGCGCCATCGGTCCGAGATGACGAATGGTAGCAACTTCATTCGTAAAACGCCAGTTTTGAATCGGCAATGCCAGCAGCTTGTTCAGGATCTCATCCGATTTCACCGGAGCGAAGCCGGTTTTGATGTTTCGATCCGAAGGCTGGCCGGTTGTCGCGATGGTGATCGTCCGCGCGCCGCCATCGGCGAAGAGTTGAATTCCCGGCCCGGGCACGAGGGTCAGGTTGCCCGTGATTCCATTCATCGTGAGGACAGCCTGATCCTGCGAAATGTCGGCCACGACGCCCGCTGAATACGCATAAAAAGCCTGCGGCGCGGGAGTGATGGCCAGGTTCCCAAGGAGCGAGAACGCGTCGCCGGAGCCGCCGGGCCTGAGACCGATACTCAGCCACCGGGTCCCGCCGCTCAAAGCGCCCGGCTCGAACGGCAATGGCATGTTGAACAACCCCCGGACCACCTGCACCGTCTGCGTCACCACCGGACCCACGGGCAGCCCGTTGCTGGCCGCATCCACCAGTTGAGCCGTGAATTCATACGGTCCGGAAAGAGGAGGTACGTTGGTCACAGTTTGATTCGTCCCCACATCGACAAAGCCCTGAAAGAACATCCTCGGAAGGGGCATTGGCGCGTACACCCAGTCCGGCGGAATGTCCGGTACGACGGCGGTGACATTGATCCGCACCTCATTCGAATTCCCGCTTGCCGGGTCGATGTAATCATCTATGACGGTGACGACATTGGTTTTCGGTTGCACGTCGGTGAGCATTGAGAACACTACCGTTTTTTGGCCCGGCACAAGGCAGCCGGAATTAAATAAAAATGTAACGTCCCCATAGGGGGCTTTCGAGGCCGAAGACACGGTGGATCCCGGTCCGGTGAATTGCAGGACGTCAAAGGAACAAACATGCGGCGTGCCGAAATGCACCAGGACCCGAACGCAATGATTCGCGGCTGGCGAAATCCCGGTCATGTCCACGGAATAATCATAGCGCAGATGCGACAGGTGATGAATGTTGTCCGCCACTTGAGCCACGGAACTCGTCACCGATCCCGTCCCCGCAACGGTGGGGAGCGTGAATGTTCCCATCGCGCGGGGCGGGCTTGCGATCACGTCGGTGTCGTCGTAGCACGGGCCGCCCGGTCCGGGAGGAATAGTGCCGATGCTTAAAGGCGTGTCCGCGTGCGCTGTTTCCATGGCCAAACCAAGTAGAATTAAAACGAACGTTTTTTTCATAAATCCTTTCCGGTTAATTTTTGTGCGTTATCCGCCGGCGAAATTTTTTCCCTGGCCATCTGTGAAACCAATTCCCTCAATTCCACCACGCTCTGCTGAAGTTGTTTGATCTCGGCGTCTTTTTCATTGAGTTTTTGGTTCAGCCCCTGCAGCGCCGCCAAGGCCACGCCGCTTTCATCCACAGTGCCAATGGTTTTGTCACTCGTTCCCAAATCAAATGCCGCCTTGAAATCCTGCGCCATCGGCCCGACGTGCCGCACGCTGGCCGTTTCGTTGGTGTAACGCCAACTCGAGATCGGCAACGCCGCCAGTTGCGCCAGGATCTTCTCCGCGCTCACCGGCGCGAAATCGGTCTTGATGTTCCGATCTGAAGGTTGGCCGGCTTGCGAGATGGTAATCGTCCGCGCGCCGCCATCGGCGAGGATCTGAATTCCCGGCCCCGGCACGAGAGTCAAGTTGCCCGTGATGCCATTCATAGCGAGCACAGCCTGGTCTGGCGAAATGTCCGCCACCGTGCCGGCCGAGAACGCGTAAAGCGCCTGCGGTCCGGGTGTGATGGGCATCGGCGGATTTACCTGTGTGAAACCCTCGCTGCCGCCGGCTGGCTTGATGCCAATGCTCAAGTAGCGGCTGGCGCCACTGTGATACATGGTTGGTTCACCCGGCAATGGAACGGTGAACAGTCCGTTGACGACCGGCACGCGCTGCGTGACCGACTGGCTTACCACCGGCCCGTTGGTTGGAGCCACCAGCAATTGCAAAAGCAAATCATAGTTGCCGTTGGTCGGAGGTAGCGTCCCCCCGTTTTGATTCGTGCCCATACCCAAGGACCCTTGAAACAAGACCGGATGCACCCGCGAGTAGTAATAAGCAATCTGCCACGGTGGCGGGTCCGGCGGCACGTCCGGCACGATGGCTGGAACATTAACCTTCAATTCATTGGTCTGGCCGCTGGCCGGGTCGTAGTAGTCGTCTATCACCGTCACGATATTGGTTTTGTATGCCGCTTCGCTCACCATCGAAAACGAAATGGCCGGCTGCCCGGGCTGAAGGCAACCGCTATTGAACACAAAGGTGATGTCGCCGAACGGCCCAAGTGTAGCCGATTGAATTTGGCTGGGACTGCCCTGAACGCCCGGGCCGGAGCAACCGGTCGGGTCGCCAAAATGAATCACCAGCTTGACGCAATGACTCGCCGTGGTTGACATCCCACTCAGGTCTATCGAATAGGAGTAAGTGTACAACTTGTCCTCGTTGTTGTTCGGCGGTATTTGTTCATCCCAATAGCTCCCCACATGGCTTTGAACTGAGCCCTGGCCGGAGACACCATTCAGATTGAAAGTGCCGAGGGCGGTCGGTGGATTTGGAATGCTGACTATCGTGCCGAAGTCCGTCAGGCAATTGTAAAGCGCCGGAATCGTCAGCGCCGTGTCCGCCCGCGCGGTTGCCATGGCCAAACCGATTAGAGCTGCGCAGAGAATTTTTTTCATAATTCCTTTGCCGTTTATTTTTGAGCGCTGTCCGGCGGTGAGATTTTGTCCCTGGCCAATTGCGAAACGAATTCCTTCAATTCCGCCACGCTCTGTTGCAGTTGCTGAATTTCCACGTCCTTCTGCTGCAGCTTCCGGTTCAGTCCCTGGATGGCGGCCAGCTCCACGCCATCGAATTCAAGCGTGCTGATACTCTTATCGTCGCGGCCCGGATAAAACGCCGATTTGAAATCCTGCGCCATCGGGCCGAGATTTGGCGTCGCATTGTCCGGTTCCCATTTGTAATTCCACTCCTGCACCGGAATGGCGGCCAGCTTGTCCAAAACCGTTTCCGTGTCCACCGGCGCAAAATTCTTCTTCGCGTTGCGATCGGAAATGGTCGTCCACGAGGTGCCAAAGGGAGCGAGATAAACGCCCGGACCAGGCTCAGAACCGCTGCTCAGCAAACGGTAGCCGCCCGCGGCGCGCATGGTCACCGAATTGTCGTTCGTGGAAGCAGTAATCTGCCCGCTGCCATCGCCCCAGACAAATGAACCGCTGTTCGTGGCCCAAGTGCGCGCGCCGGCGGCAAAACTATAAAAACCCCCGGCGACATTCTGAAATCCGCCCGGAATGACGGCATAATTTCCGCTGGATTGAATCACATTGAACTGGCCGCAGCCAATAACCGAGTAAGCGCCGCCATTAGTGTTTTGCGTGCCGCCGCCGATGACGGCAAATAAACTATTGGACCGGATTGTATTATTTTGTCCGCCAGTCACAGTCGCATAGTCCCCGCTGGAACTATTGCCCGTGCCTCCGCTGACCGCCGCATAGCTTCCGTTCGCGGCATTGTTACCGCCTCCGCTGACCGTCGCGTGATCGCCGCCGGCGGTATTACCGCTGCCACCGCTCACCGCCGCGTAGCCGCCGCCGGCGTTGTTGCCGCTGCCGCCGCCGACCGTCGAATAAATATTGGTGGCAATATTACTTTGTCCGCCGGCAACAGTCGCCCAACTGCCCGCGGTATTTCCGCTGCCGCCGCCAATCGTCGTATAATACGAATTCGACTGGATGGTATTGAGCTGGCCGCCAGCGATGGTTGCGGAGCTGACGTTGGACTGAATCGTATTTCGCAAGCCGCCCGCAATTGTCGCGTAAGTTGAATCGTTCTGGACCTGGTTCAGCCACCCGCCGCCGATCGTGGAATACGATGACGCGTAGCCGCTGCCGTAAGGATTGTGGTTGTCGAACACAGCGGACGGCTGGATGAGGTTCCGCGCGCCGCCGCCAATCGCCGCCCCGCCTTCATAACTATTCCCTTGAATCGTGTTAAAAATACCGCCGCCAATAATGGAATTCATCGTGTTGGTTCCGATAATATTTTGATGCCCTCCACCAATCGTCGCTTCATAACCATCAGCCAAATTCCCAAAACCGCTCCCCGCAAACCCATGATAATTGGCTCGATTCTGCAATCCGCCCGCAACCGTGGCGTTGTTGCCATAAGCCCGGTTGAAGGCGCCGCCGCCAATGAACGAAGAAATGCCGTCCGCCGTGTTTTGACCCCCGCCGGCAACCGTCGCCTCGCTGACATCAAAATTCGTGCTCCCCGTGGTATTTCCCCAGCCGCCGCCAATGGTATTGAAATCGCCCAAGGCGGAATTCGTCGCCGAAAACCCGCCATACACTGGCGCCCCCCCGCCGGCGATTGTCACGCCCACCAGTCCGCTTCCGACGGTATTCACAGGCGACCCGCCGAGGACAACTGGCGCATTGTTGGAGCTGCCATCCGGCATCAAACGGAGCGCGCGCTGGTTATTGACGCGCAATTCCAGCGGTTGATTGTCCGTGGTGCCCACAAAATTAGCTCCCGCCGTCGTCCCGCCGTTGCCAGCCGTTTTCCAAAAATTCGACGCGCTCAATCCATTCAGCATCGCGGCATTCACGTTCGTGACATTCGCGCCATTGCCGCCGAAGGAACCATTAAAACTGTTTCCGCCATTGTTGAGCACCACGGCGCTGCCGTACGTACCGGACAGGTTCATCGAGGAAATCGTGCCGCTCAAATTGCTCGCCGTATTCGCAAAAATGGCGTAGGGCGTCGGCAGCAGCGGTTGCAGCGGATTCAAATTGGCGTAGCCGCTCCCGCCATTTGTCCGCACATCCACCTCCAGCCAGTAATTAGAACCAGTGAAGAGGCCCGCGCCGAAATCCAGCGTCACGGTGAACAGCCCGCCGGCGATGGAAAGGCCGTTGGTCAACAGGGTCGAGCCCGCCTGGTTGTTGCCGTCCGGGTCTTCAAATAACTTGAAACGCAAATCATAAACGCCGTGGGCCGGATTGGTGCCGTCATTCAGCCGTCCCTGGTAGGTGAAGGCAGTGCCTTGGCCGAGCGCGGTGACGGTCCCAAGCAGGAGGGAAACGAATAAAAGAACTTTCGTTCTCATGGATGTCCTTACTTTGATTATTCCCGCAGAATGCGCGCAGGAGTGCGAAGTGGGGCGCGCACGTTTCTATGGGATGTCCGGAGTCAACCAACTTTGGGCCAAAAACTCAAGGAAAAACCGGCTGAAAAGGGTGGCGCACCAAGGTCTTTATCTTCGTGGACGCAAAAGGTTGGAGTTCATGCTTTAGCATGTTGGCAGCCCGTTACAGCCTAAAGGCTGAACTCCAACCTACCCTCGTAAGATCTTTTCCGCCGCCTCTCGCACCGCCTCCGCCAGCTCTTTCGGCTTCAAAACCTTCGCATCCCCGCCCCAGCTCAACACCCAGCGCTCGATTTCCACCAGGCTCGAAAGCTTCAACCGCAACTCCGCCCCCCCGCCCTTCAGTTGGCGCAACTGCTGCGATTCGTGCCATTTCTTTTCCCCGATCAAATCCGCCACGCGCCCGCTGAATTGGATCACCACGTCGTAATCGCCCTCGCCCGAATGCACCCCAAAACTGTCCCGCAGCCGTTTCTCCAGCGAAAATTTCTCGGGACGCTCGAACGTTTTTCCCGTGGCCTTCACCGATTGAATCCGCACCGGCGCAAAAGTCCGGATGTCCTTCCGCCCATGATCGTAGGCGAAGAGATACCATTCCCCGTTGATGTTCGCCAAATGATAGGGATCGATGACCCGTTGCTCCGTCTCTCGTTTACCCGGCTTGCGATAGCTCATTTCGATTTGCCGCCGATGCGCCGTCGCCTTGGCCAGCGTGTCGAAAATCTCCAGGTTCAGGATCTGCTCGGCGCGCGTGCGAAAGGAAATCGTCTGCTCGATGTCCGCCAGGTTTAGCGAAATCGTGTCCGGCAGCGATTGCTCCATTTTTTTGATCGCACTCAGGAGCGGCTTCTCGAAACTCGTCCCCCGATACTGTTGCAGCGCCTTTTCCGCGACCAACAGCGCGAAAATTTCGCCCTCGGTAATCTGCACCGTGGGAAACGCATTGACCTCCTCGGTATAACGGTAACCAACTCGCGACCCGTCGTATTCAATCGGCAACTCCAGCCGGTCGCGCATGAACTCGATGTCGCGATGAATCGATTTCGTGCTGACCTCCAGCTCGCGCGCGAGCGTGGATGCGTTGGGGAATTTGCCCGCTTGAATCGCCTGGTGAATCCGCAGCATCCGCTCCAGCGGCGGCCGCGAATACGGCAGCCCCTCAGCCGCCTCGCGAGGCGCTTTCGACGGAGCCAACGTGTAGGATTGAGTCGTCAACAATTACCGAGCCGTTCAGCTTGTTTCCCATTTGCGCGCGCAGCATCACCACCCGCTGGAACCCGCAATCGCCGAGGATCTTTTTCCAATCCGTCACGAGCTGCGTCAGCACCGGCCCATTGTAGGTCCACCCCACCACCACCACCGCCGTTCCGCGCCGCACGTGCAATCGATCGAATATCCCATCGAGATTTTTCCGCTGCACCTGTTGGAGATAACCATCCTCCGTGTACTGCGGACGAACGAGGAAAGTATAGTCCCAACTCGAGAACTGCAACACCGCATTCACCGACCCTTCATCCGTGAAACGCGCCGCCGCGTCATCCGTATCCAGGGTGATCTGCATTCCCGTAGTGGAACAACTCGAACCCGAGAGGACCAACGCCAAAAACAAAACCGCCTGACCCGCTAAATACAACTTCTTCATACAACTTCACTGCTTTTATCCGGCAACACCGCGCTGCCGTTTCGATAATTCTTAGCGTTTGCCATGCCGTTCAAGACGGCTTTCGCTGTTTTAGCGCAAATTTATTCTTCCCCCGAGGGCTGAAAAATGCTCTCCCCTGCCGAATCCCACCCACAAATCCTGGCGTTCCTGTCCCCGGCCTGTCTCAATGTTGGAGTGCGCCCTGAAAGTAGCGTCCGCTTATCGCCCTTTCATGCCGGTTTCCACAAGTGCCTTCAGAACGGTCCCGATGGCGACACTTCCTTTTTGCGAGCCAGCTTCACCGCGCTCGAACTCGATCCACCCCTCATTGAAGCCATCCAGCATCCGAATCCGCGGAGCAGGATTCTTCATCCCTTGCGACTTGAAAAGCGCCTCCCAGGACTCGCGCGGAACGGTTTCCATCCGCACCACGCGGCCCAGCAGCTTCCCGAAAGCCGCGGCAATGTCGTTCGGCGTCACTCGTTTCGGCCCTTCGAGTTCCACTATGCGGCGGCCAGTCCACGTTTCCTGGAGCAACCTGGCTGCGGTCCTGCCTATGTCCTCTGTGGCAACCATCGGCACCGGCTTGTCGAGCGGTTGCAGGAAACTTGGAATCACGCCCCGCTCGCGCGCGGGAGCAACGTCCCAACTTGAGTTCTCCATGAACCACGCTGGACGCAGGAACGTAACCGGCATCGGACATTCGCTCACGGCCTTCTCGATGATCGTATGTTGAGTGAGGAGGTTCGACTGACGCGCCTGTGCTCCGATCGTCGAAAGATAAACGACCCGCGCCGGCTGCGCGCTTTCCAGTGCCGCCCGCAGGACCGCTCCCAATGCCTGCGCCTCGGGAAACCCGGGCGACGGGTCGAAGCTCGACGGAACAAGTACGAAAACGCCTTCCGCCCCCCGGAATGCGGGTGAGAGAGAGACGGGGTCGTCAACATTTGCCAGCGCCACTTCGCAGCCGCGATCGGCCCATGCCCGGCCTTTCGCCGCATCCCGCACAATCGCGCGAACGGATTTTCCGTCAGCAAGAAGCGCGCGCGCGACTGCGCCTCCAACCTGGCCGGTGATTCCCATAACGGCATACATAATCTTTTCCTTTTGTTGGCTGCATTTATTACGCGGACATGTCTTGCCACCTATTACTCCCTATTTATCCCCATTTCAAATCCACCCAATACCACTTCGTTTGCGCCATCCACTACGGGGGTGTTGAATGTGGGGTGAACTGCCTATCTCTTTTTTCACTCTCTGGGTTCAGACTATACGTAACAATGATCGATCAGATGGGGACAGGTCAGCAGCATCATCGTTCGAGCAGCCGCTTGCGCCGCCAGGAAAAAGTGGACAGCAGCACCCGCCCCAAGACAGACGTCCGCTCAACCGACGCCGGCAAGAGCAAAAACTTCGATAAAAAAGAACGACACCTTTCCGAGCTTCAACAACAACAGAACGCCACAGATGCGCAAATCCGTTCCCTGCAAAAAATCGGTCGTGAATTGGAACAGGCCCACGAATCCTTCCGCACCTTTTACACAAAATCCCCCATCGGCTACGTCACACTCTCACAAACCGGCGAAATCCTGGACGCCAATCCCGCCGCTGCCGCACTTTTTGGCGTGCGGCTGAGTCGCGAACCATTTTCTGCCCTCATTCACCACGCCGATGTTCACCGCTTCCTGGCGCACCTCACGCGATGCCGCGAATCCAACGCCCAACGCGTCATCACCGAACTGCGCCTGCGAACGCCCGTCGCTGACCCGGCGCACGTCCAGATCATCACCGTGCCCTCCGCCCAGCCCGGCGAACCGCTCCTTACCGCCATCGTCGACATCACCGACCGCATCCGGAACAGCCGCGAATTGGCCGAGGCCAAGGAATTTTCCGAAAGCATCGTCGAAACGGTGAGCCAGCCGCTGGCCGTCCTGGATCGAGACCTGCAAATCGTTTCCGTCAATCGTGCCTTTGTCGAATTCTTCAAACAGCCCGCCGAATACGCTCATGGCCGCGTATTCGAGGTGATGCTGAACCTGTGGTGGAGCGGCAACGCCTTGCGCTCCGCGTTGGAAAAAGTTCTCGCCCGGGACCAGCCCCTCGAACAGCTCCAAGTCGATACCGAGCTGCCCGAAGTCGGCAAACGCACCCTCCTCTTCAATGCCCGCCGCTTGTACCGCAAACAAGGCTCGCCTCCCTTGCTCCTCGTCGCCATGGAAGACATCACCGCCCGCAGTCAGGCCGAGGAAAAGATGAGGCAATTGAACCAGGAACTCGAAACCCGCGTGGCCGCCCGCACCGAAGCCCTCAAGAAAAGCAACGAGCAGATGGAGGCATTTTGTTATTCCATCGCGCACGACCTGCGCGCTCCTCTGCGTTCCATGACCGGCTTCAGCGGCATTCTGCTCAACGACCACGCCCGGCAATTGGATGAGCGAGCCCGAGATTATATCGGGCGCATAAATCAGAGCGCCGAACGAATGGACCGGCTCATCCGCGATTTGTTGAGCTATGGCCGGCTGAACACCGCCGGTCTGGAAATCCAGGACGTCAACTTGGACGAAACCTTCCGCACCATTCTCTCCCACAACGTGGAGGAAATTAAAAGCAAACGTGCAACGATTACCAAAACCGGCACTCTGCCGCGCGTCCGAGGTCATCCCGTCGTTCTTCAGACCATCTTCACCAATCTCCTCTTCAACGCCATGAAATTTGTTGCTCCCGGCGTCGAACCCGTCATTTCCGTGAACAACGAAGATCGCGGGACACTGGCTCGGATTTGGGTGACCGACAACGGCATCGGCATCGCACCGCAGAATCGCGGCAAAATCTTCGGCGTCTTCGAGCGCTTGCACTCCCCCGAATCTTATCCCGGCACCGGTATCGGCCTGGCCATCGTCCACAAAGGCATCGAACGCATGGGCGGCCGCGTCGGCGTCGAATCCGAATTAGGCAAAGGCAGCCGCTTCTGGATCGAACTCCCTAAATCCGCCGGCACTCCGTAGGACAGGCATCCTGCCTGTCTCCATATTTTTCCGGCAGCCCAGCCGACGCACCAAGCAGATTCCAAAGCTCCATTTGTCATTCGTCATTGGCCATTAACGCCTCAAGAAAAATACTTGCCACGCCCCTCGTTCAGACCCAAATTCTCCAAACTGTTACCAAACGTTTACCAACAACTCTGATCTTTTATGGGATGCATCTATAATAACATTGTCGAAACCGTTGGACACACTCCTCTTGTCAAACTCAACAAAGTCACCGCCGGCCTCCCGGCCACCATTCTGTTGAAATGCGAATTTTTTAATCCGCTCGGCAGCGTCAAAGACCGCATCGGCATGGCCATGATCGAAGACGCCGAAAAACGCGGCGTCCTCAAAAAAGAAACCGTCATCATCGAACCCACCAGCGGCAACACCGGCATCGCCCTCGCCTTCGTCGCCGCTGCCAAGGGTTACAAGCTCGTCCTGACCATGCCCGAAACCATGTCTCTCGAACGGCGCACCCTCCTCGCCATGCTCGGCGCAAAACTCGTTCTCACACCCGGCACCGAAGGCATGAAAGGCGCCATCGCCAAAGCCGAACAGCTCGCCAAAGAAACACCCAACTCCTGGATTCCACAACAATTCGAAAACCCGGCCAACGTCGAAATCCACAAAAAAACCACCGCCGAAGAAATCTGGGAAGACACCGACGGCAAAGTGGACATCATCGTTGCCGGCGTCGGCACCGGCGGCACCATTACCGGCTGCGTCGAAATCATTAAACCGCGCAAAGAATCCTTCCAGGCCATCGCCGTCGATCCCAAAGACTCGCCGGTCATCGCCCAAACACTCTCCGGCCAGCCCCTGAAACCCGGCCCCCATAAAATCCAAGGCCTCGGCGCCGGATTCATCCCCAAAAATCTTCACCTGAAAGACGCCGCTGGAAAACCGCAAATCGCCGAATCCATCCAGGTATCCAACGACGATGCGTTCACCATGGCGCGCCGGCTGGCCAAAGAAGAAGGAATTCTGTGCGGCATCTCCTCCGGCGCGAACGTCGTCGCTGCCATCGAAGTCGCCAAACGCCCGGAAAACAAAGGCAAACTCATCGTGACCATCGCCCCCTCCACCGGCGAACGTTACCTCAGCACTCCCTTGGCCGCCGAAGCCCGCTCCGAAGTGGGAGGCTGAGTCCGGAGCGCCGGCGTCCCGCCGGCAAGTCGATTTCAAAATTTTGAGGCGGGGGAATACCATCCCCCGCCTTTTCCATTCCCCTGACACTCATTATCTCCGCGTCTTTGCTCCTCTGCGCCTTTGCGTTAGTTCCCCGCCCGACAAGCATTCAAAACCCTGATACTCGCCTCAGTTTATTTAATAAAAAACTTGTTGCGCTTTCCCTGTTTTACTGTATGTAACAGGTGTCGAAGGTCTGATAGCCGCGTGGGCGAGGTAAGTTTCCTCAATTGGCTCGCGTAGCATCTTCCCCAAAATTCAAAGTTCAAAGTTTCGGGTACTCTCGAAATCTTCGACGACCGAATAGTTTGTATGAGCAAAGAAAACACTGAAAAAAACGGACAGGACTCCGGTACTGGCTACCTTGAAATCTCGGAAAAAGGTTTCGGCTTCCTCCGCACGCCCCAAAACCATTTCCACCCCAAACCCACGGACATCTTTGTCACGCCGGACACCATCAAACGCAATTTCCTGCGCGAGGGCAGCCTGGTCGTCGGCCCCACGCAACCGCCCCACCGCGGCACCAGCCCGCAACTCAAAGCCGTCGATCAAGTCAACGGCATGCGCTTCGAGGATTACACCAAAGCCGTCCGCTTCGAGAACCTGACCAGCATCGACCCAATCGAAAAATTCCAGCTCGAAACCGCGCCCGACCTCATCGAAACCCGCGTCATTGACATGGTCACGCCCATTGGCCGCGGCACCCGCGGCCTGATTGTCGCGCCGCCGCGCACCGGCAAAACCACCATCCTCAAGCAGATCGCCAACGCCGTCACCACCAATCATCCCGAAGTTCATGTCATGGTGCTGCTCATCGACGAGCGCCCCGAGGAAGTCACCGACATGCAGCGTTCGGTGAAGGGCGAGGTCGTATCCTCGACCTTCGACGAGCCCGCCACGCGCCACGTCCAGGTCGCCGAGATGGTGATCGAGAAGGCCAAGCGCCTGGTCGAGCACAAGAAGGACGTCGTGATCCTGCTCGATTCGATCACGCGGCTGGCACGCGCCTACAACACCGTAGTGCCGCCGTCGGGCAAAATCCTCTCAGTCGGCGTCGATTCGAACGCGCTGCACAAGCCCAAGAAATTTTTCGGCGCGGCGCGCAACACCGAAGACGGCGGCAGTCTCACGATTATCGCGACCGCGCTGGTCGATACCGGCAGCCGCATGGACGAGGTCATCTTCGAAGAGTTCAAGGGCACCGGCAATCAGCAAATCGCATTGGATCGCAGGCTGCTCGA
>DASXHY010000282.1:0-6677 GCA_036488095.1 Verrucomicrobiia bacterium
CGTGGAAGGACAAAATCATCGATTACGTCATTGCTCACAGTGGGGGAATACTGTCGGCGATTGCGGTGATCATCGTGGGGGTGGTTGCGGCGGGATGGATTGGGAAATTGATGGGGCGGTTTTTGGAGAAAAAATCCATGGAACCGCCGGTCCGCATGTTGCTGGTGCGGATCGTGAAGTTGCTGGTGTTCGCCGGGGCACTGGTGGTGGCGCTGGGGACTGCGGGCATGGATGTGACGGCATTGATCGCCGGCATCAGCGTGGCGGGGGTGGGAGTGGGACTGGCGATGCAAGGGGTGCTGGGAAATTTGTTCGCCGGGCTCACCATCATTTTCACGAAGCCGTTTCGCGTGAATGAATATATTGAAATTCTCACCGTGCAAGGGCAGGTGAGCCAGATCGAACTTTTGTCCACGACATTGATTCACGGCGACCGTTCGCGCGTGGTGATTCCGAACCGGAAAATCGTGGGCGAAATTCTGCACAACTATGGAACGATCCGGCAGCTCGACGTGAGTGTGGGCGTGGCTTACGGCACGGACTTGAGCGAGGCGCTGCTGGTGGTCAGCCAAATCCTGCGGGCGAATCCTCGCGTGCTGAAGGAATTCGAGCCGGTGGTGGGCGTGACGACGTTGGGGGATTCATCGATCGGCATTGCGGTGAAACCGTGGGTGGGCACGGCGGATTTTGGTCCGGCCACAGCGGAGATCAACCGGGCGATAGTGACGCAATTTCGCGAACGGAAGATTGAAATTCCCTTCCCGCAACGCGAGGTGCGGTTGTTGAATAATCCGCAAGTAGCGTAATCAGTCACGGCGCGAGCGTCATGTTTGTGCCGGTGAAGGGATCTTGCGGAATTGCTGTCAAGTAATCCGGGACCAAATCGATGACGCTTCCGGGCGGGTGGCCTTTTTCCAATTCGTAGGTGCGAGCGGCGAGGTCGATCATCAGCCTGCGGGTTTTCGTTTGCTGCGTCTTGCTGCGGGCTTCGGCTTTTTTGAGGGCTTTTTTTGACGCCTTCCAGTTAAGAAGCTCGCCCATCCATTGTTCAAAGCCGGGAAATGCGTTCCGCGACCAATCGGATTCATTTTGGAGGATTTGGTTCCACGGTTCTTCGTGCGCGTCGAGCATTTCGATTTTTCGGGCAAGGTCGGCGCAAGTTTTTTCGTCCAGACTGCCGATAATTTTTTGCAATTGCGCCGTTCCTATTGCTTCGATGGCAATGCCGACGAGCCCGTCGATAATCACGCCGCCGCGCGGACTTTCGAAACCGAGGTGGATCGTGTCCAGATAAGCATTTGCGGCGTCATTGGTGCGTTGTTCCATTTCGGCGAGTTTTCCTTCCGTCACAAAAGCGAAAGCAAGCTCCTTGAGCCTGGTCAACTGCTGCAGATGATTACTCATGTTTGCTGGATTTGAATTCCACGGCGCTTGCGACTTTTCAAGGAGGCCGGCGCGGGCAATTGTCAGCGCGTTGGAATTTCCGGCAACAGTGATTTGAAGCTTCTCCAAAGTCATGGTTGCGTAGTCGAATGTATTTGGTTGGACGAGACTGCCGGCCTGAACGAACGCGGTGTATCCATTCGGTGTTGGCGGTGGCGGGCGGGCGGGCGGCGGGGGATTCAATAACGCCATGGCAACGCGGAGGATTGCGAGGACCGCAACCAAAGCCACGATGAGCAGAAGAGATTTTCGTCGGTTGCTCACGGACGCAAGGTCAACGGGGGTGGATTGAGCGTCAATGTTAAAGTGGTAAACGTGCAGGTGCGCGGAAACAATGGCTTTGTCTTTCCATGTTTATCGCTTAATTTACCGCCATGAAAACGCTGGATCGAATCACGTTAAACCCGAACGTCATGGGAGGGCGGCCTTGTATTCGCGGGATGCGCGTCACGGCGGGGATGGTCGCGGGGCTGGTCGCTACCGACCACACGCGCGCGGAGATTCTGAAACTGTATCCGTATCTTGAGGAGGAGGACATCGTGCAGGCGCTCAAGTATGCGGCGTGGCGAACAGCGTGAGATGCAGTTGTTGAATAATAGTTAGACCTGCTGCATGGAAGCCCGAGTAAATGGCCAAATAAAGTCGAACCTAGTCAAACTTGTCGATGAAGATGGTATTGACCTGGGCCTGTTTTCCCTTTCGGATGCATTGGCTTTGGTGAAGGCACGCGGAGTGGATTTAGTGGAGATTGAGCCGACGTCCAAGCCACCGCTTTGTCAGGTGATTGACTATGGGAAATACCGGTATCGGCTCCAGCAATCACAAAAAGACTGAGGTTGATGCAGCTTTATTCCGCTGGTGGACATGAATCTTCCTTTCCAGCCCCGTGCAGGGCGACATCTTTGTAGAAACATCTCTGACTGAATTCTCCAAGCTCCGTCAGGAGCGACATAATCCGGTTGAAGAAATGGACATTTTATTACGCAACTATGTCGCTCCTGACGGAGCTTGGGACTTCATTGGTGGTGCGGCTACAGAGATGTCACGCCTAACGGCGTTGTGCCTGCGCCGGCTTTTGGAACCCCCTGTTTCTCATCCGCCCTTGGTCGCATCCAATTTAGTCGGCCAATCGGTTTCCATTTGCCCCAGCCGACGCCCTGATTCACCTTGTTCGGGTGGATCACCACGAACAATTTGCGGCCATGCTCGCCGGACCCGCGCCCATGCTGGCGCTGGCGCCGATGCAGGATGTGACGGATTTGCCGTTTTGGAAATTGATGACCACTTACGGCGGGGCGGATGTTTATTTCACGGAATATTTCCGCGTTCATGCCACTTCGAACCTGGAGAAATATATTCTCAAATCCATCACGGAAAATCCGACGAGACAGCCGGTGGTGGCGCAGATGATTGGCAACGATGTGCCGTCGCTGGTGCGCACGGCGCGCGAGCTGCAGCAGTATCCGATCGCGGCGGTGGATTTGAATCTCGGCTGCCCCGCGCCGGTGGTTTATCGCAAGTGCGCGGGCGGCGGATTGCTGCGCGAGCCGAAGCGGGTGGATGCGATTCTGGGCGCGTTGCGGGATGCGGTGAAAATTAAATTTACGGTGAAGACGCGCATCGGTTTTGATTCGCCCGCAGTCTTCGAGGAGTTCCTGCAAATATTCGCGAAGCACTCGCTGGATTTGTTGACGGTGCATGGGCGCACGGTGTACGAGATGTATCGTACGGAAGTGCATTATGATTACATCGCGCGGGCGGTGGCGGTCATGCCGTGCCCAGTGCTGGCGAATGGGAATGTGCATTCGGCGCAAAAGGCGGAGGAGATTTTGAAATTGACCGGCGCGCACGGACTGATGATTGGACGGGGGGCGATTCGGAATCCGTGGTTGTTTCATCAAATCCGGCGGCGGCAGCGCGGCGAAACTGCATTTGTTCCGCGCGGGCATGATGTGCTGGCGTATGTTCGCGCGCTGTATGATGCGGTGTGTTCGCCAGACGTGACGGAATTGGCGCAGGTGCAGAAGATGAAGAAATATATGAATTATTTCGGTGTGGGTGTGGATGCGGAAGGAAAATTTCTCCATCAAATCCGGCGGGTGACGACGCAGGCGGAGTTCTTTCGTGTGTGTGAGGAATTTTTGAATCACGACCGGCCGATGCCGCTGGAGCCTTTTCCGTTGAAGTTGAAGGAGACGGATGTGATGGCGACGGAGTAGGGGGATAAAGAAAACACGAAGCGAAGGATTCAACGCAAAGGCGCAAAGAGGCAAAGACGCAAAGTTGGGACGGCAAAACCTAAAACGCCGATCCAAATCTCCTCACCAAATAAACCACGAACCAAAATGCCATCGGCAAAAATTCAAAACCTTTGCGCCTTTGCGTTAAATAGCTGCGTTCAGAGATTCTTTGCTTCCTGTTATCCAAAATCGTCGCGGGGATTCGTTAGCCGTAACGATACGGCTTCTCCATGACGAAGGTGTTCGGCAGGTGGCGGATTTCGCGGATGGCGCTCTCTTGTAAAAGCACTTCCACGATGTCGAAACGGATTTTCACCGGCGGATTTTTCAGCAGGCGCAAGTAGTCCAATGCGGTTTGGCATAGGAGACGGCGCTTGCGTTTGTTCACAGAGGCCGCGGGACGCACCCAATCTTCGGACGAGCGGGTTTTGACTTCCACGAATACGAGGCAATCGTCGTCGCGAAAGACCAAATCGATTTCTCCACGGTCGGAGCGGAAATTTGCGGTGAGATATTTCAGGCCGAGTTGCTTGAGATGCTTTTTGGCGGCGCGTTCGCCGGCGCTTCCGTGCTGGTGCGCGAGCGGGATTTCCTTTTTGTTCAGCCATTCCTTGACGATGGCGGGCAGGTTCATGCTTGAGCGGAGTCCGGCGGCGGCGGGGTCGCAGAGTCGAACAAATCCAGTTCGTTTTCAACCGGTCGGAACGGGGAAAAACTCCGGCGATGAATCGGGCAAGGGCCTTGCGCGGTGATGGCGGCGTAATGCTGCGGTGTGGCGTAGCCTTTGTGATCGGCAAAACCGTAGCCGGGATAAAGTTTGTCGAACTCGCGCATGGCGCGGTCGCGGGTGACTTTGGCGAGCACGCTGGCGGCGGCGATGGAATAACTTTTGGCGTCGCCCTCGACGAGCGCAGTTTGTGCGTAAGGCAGCCAACTGATTTTCAAGCCGTCCACGAGCACGTGTTCCGGTTTGGGAGCGAGTTGATCGAGCGCCTGCTGCATTCCGCGCCACGCGGCCTGGCGGATGTTGATGCGGTCGATCATTTCGACGTCGACGGTGGCGATGGCGTAGCGAATTTCCGGGTGCGAAGTGATGACGGTGAAAAATTTCTCGCGTTGTTCCTCGTCGAGTTGTTTGGAGTCGTTGAGGCCGCGGAGTTTGGTGTAGAGGCCGGTTTCGGACCAACTGGCCGGGAACATGACGGCGGCGGAAACGACCGGTCCGGCCAGCGGGCCGCAGCCGGCTTCATCCACGCCGGCGACCTGCGCGATGCCTTTTTGCCAAAGCTCGCGTTCGTACGACAATCGGTTCCAAAACTTCGCGCTCATCCTGCACCGCTATACAACCATGGCCCGCCAGCGCGGAGCAAGCAAACAGGAAAAAAGTTATTAACGCACTGTGAATAGGTCGAAATGTGGATTGATGGATTGGTGGATTGGTGGATTGGTGGATTGGTGGATTGGCGCGTGGGAACTTCGAACGGCTCATTTATCCATTTATCCATTCATCCAGTAATCTACAAATCCAATTGTCCGATTGGTGCCTCGTTAGCTCGGCTGCTACGCGATTAGTATTTCGTCACGTTTTGCGTGAGGCCGCCGTCCACGTAATACGTGCTGCCGGTGACGTATTCGGATTCGGCGCTGGCGAGGAAAAGCGCGAGGGAGGCGACTTCTTCGGGTTTGCCGAAACGCGCGAGTGGAATCGGCTCAATCGCCTTCTTCAGTTCCTCCGGATTATCGAGAACTTTCTGGTTGATGGGCGTGGCGATGGCGCCGGGGGCGATGTTGTTGACGTTGATTTTGTGCTCGGCCAGTTCCATGGCGAGATTGCGCATCAACATGCGCACGCCGCCTTTGGAAGCACAGTAGGGCGCGTATTGGGGAAACGGAACGTCTTCGTGAATCGATGAGACAAAAATAATTTTGCCGCCCTGGCCTTGCTTCACCATCTGGCGCGCGGCGATCTGGCTCATGAGAAATCCGCCGTAAAGATTCACCGAGAGAACTTTGTTCCACTCGTCATCGGTGATGTCGAGAAACGGCTTTTTGATCTCGATGCCGGCGTTGTTGACGCAGATGTCGAGCCGGCCGAATTTTTTCACGATCTGTTGGACGAGGTTTTCGACTTCGGCGCGATTGTCCACGTTGGCGGGAACGGCGAGGGCGTCGGGATCGAATTTCGCGATGGGGGCGACGGCTTCGGCGCCGGTGTGCTTGCCGCCGGGGTGCATATCGATGGCGACGTGCGCGCCTTCCTGCGCGAATCGCACGGCGATGGCCTGGCCGATTCCGCTGCCAGCGCCGGTGACGAGCGCGATTTTGCCTTTTAGTGAATTCATAATGTGCCTGATCTTCTGGTGGTTGTTTGGTAATCGTTCAGGGGCGGTTGATTGTCAAATGGCGAGTGTTGGACTTCAGCCTTTAGGCTGTTCCAGGACGGACACATTCTAAAGCATGAACTCCAACACTTGCGAAAAAGATGGAGACAGGCGGGACGCCTGTCCTACGATTTAAGGCGCGCCGATTGATGCGGTTTTTTTGAAATGATATGATGGAAATCCTGGACCACGATCACGCGAAAGGCGTCAGCATCTGCCGTGTCTCAATTGAGGTGATCATTGCTCTGCGGCATCGGCTTCTTCGTGCGGGATTGCCGCTGGAGGCTGCACAATTTCCTGGAGACGAGGCGCCGTCCACGTGGCATGTCGCGGTCTTCGCGTCTTCTGAAGAAACGGCGCCGCCAATATCCTGCGCGAGTTTCATGTTGAATTCGTACAAAGACGAGCCGGCGTGGCAACTTCGCGGGATGTGCACGGATGATCTGTATCAAGGCCAGGGCTTTGGCGGCAAATTGCTGGAGTGCGCGGAGGCGGCAATTCTTCAGGACTCAAAGGTGCGGTTGTTCTGGTGCAATGCTCGCGTGCCGGCCCTCCGCTTTTATGAGCGGCAGGGCTGGATTGTGGATTCGGAGGAGTTTGATATTCCGTCGGA
>DASXHY010000370.1:0-3568 GCA_036488095.1 Verrucomicrobiia bacterium
TCGACCTGCGTTCCAAAGCCGAAGTCGAGCGAAACCCGTTGTTGATTCGTGGCGCGCGGCATCTGACCATGGACGAATTGAAATCGCACCAGAATGAAATCCCGCGCGATCGCGACATCATTCTTTATTGTTCCTGCCCCAACGAAGTGAGCAGCGCGCGCATGGCGTTGTTGCTCCAGCGACACGGCTTCGTGCACGTCCGGCCTTTGCTGGGCGGTATCGATGCCTGGCGTGAGCGCAATTATCCCGTGGAACTCCGCGCCGTGGTTGCTAATCTCCCGAGCGCCGCTTCTACGATGGGTGAACCCACACCCGCAGTCACAACAAAAAAGACGAGCACCTGATCAACTATGCCGAAACCAGTTATTTGGACCGTGGACGATGACCCCGATGTGTTGCGCGCGGTGGAACGCGACCTGCGCCGGAAATACGGCGATCGTTACCGGGTCATCTCCGCCGATTCGGGCGCGTCCGCGCTCGAGGCGACCAAACAGTTGAAGCTTCGCAATGAACCGGTGGCGCTTTTTCTCGTTGACCAACGGATGCCGCGCATGTCCGGCGTCGAATTTCTCGAGAAGGCGATTGAACTTTACCCGGATGCCAAGCGCGCTTTGCTGACCGCCTACGCCGACACGGACGCCGCCATTCGGGCCATCAACAGTGTCCACATCGATCATTATCTGATGAAACCGTGGGACCCGCCCGAAGAACGTCTTTACGGCGTCGTCGATGACATGCTCGACGATTGGCAGGCCGGCTATCGTCCCGTCTTTGAAGGCGTGCGCGTCATCGGCAACCAATGGTCGCCGCATTCGAGCGACGTGCGCGATTTTCTCGGGCGCAATTTCGTCCCACATCAGTGGCTTAATATCGAGACGGACGACACAGCGAAACAATTGCTGGGCACCACCGGTGCAAATCCAACATCGTTGCCGATCGTCGTTTTTCAGGACGGTTCTTTTTTGAGCAATCCGCCCACCGTCGAGATTGCGCGCAAGCTGGGACTGAAGACCAAAGCTGAATTTCCGTTTTACGATCTGGTCGTCGTCGGAGCCGGCCCGGCTGGTCTCGCCGCCGCTGTCTATGGCGCGGCGGATGGCTTGCACACGTTGCTCATCGAACGCGAAGCCCCCGGCGGCCAGGCAGGCCGGAGTTCGCGCATTGAAAATTATCTCGGCTTTCCCACAGGACTCAGCGGGAATGACCTCGCCCGGCGCGCCGTGGCCCAGGCGCGGCGCTTCGGCGCGGAAATTCTCGCGCCGCAGGAAGTCACCGGCGTCCGCATCGAAGGCCCCACGCGCGTGCTGAAACTCGCCGACGGCTCCGAAATCGGCACGAAGGCCTTGCTCATCGCCACCGGAATTGCGTTTCGCAAGCTCGACGTGCCCGGGCTCGATCGCCTCAGCGGCGCTGGAGTTTATTATTACGCGCCGATGTCCGACGCGTTTTCCTATCGGGACGGCGATGTCTATATTGTCGGCGGCGCAAATTCCGCGGGCCAGGCCGCGATGTATTTCTCAAAATTCGCCCGCAAAGTCACCATGCTCGTGCGCGGCAATTCTCTTTCCGATTCGATGTCGCAATATCTGGAAAACCAAATTGCCGCGACAAAAAATGTCGAGGTGAAATTAAATTCCAGCGTCGTTGCCGTGGAAGGCGGTGATCGCTGCGAAACCATCAGCGTTCGAAATAATAAAACCCTGGCCACCGAAAACGTTTCGGCCAGTGCGCTGCTGATTTACGCGGGCGCCGTTCCGCGCACGGATTGGCTCGCGGGAGTTGTCGAACGCGACGCCCAGGGCTACCTGATCTCCGGGCAGCATCTCGTGCTGGAAGGCAAGCGCCCGACCGGCTGGACTGCCGAGCGCGAGCCGTTTTATCTGGAGACCAGCGTGCCTGGGATTTTCGTGGCCGGCGATGTGCGCCATCGTTCGGCCAAAGGCGTGACGTCCGGGGTAGGGGAGGGCGCCATGGCCGTGAAACTCGTCCACCAATATCTCGGACTGTTATGAGCATGACACCTGCCGACATCCAACAGGTCCGCGCCACTCCGCTCTTCGCCGGGTTGTCCGATGACAACCTCGCGTGCATCGCCGGCGGTGAAATCATCGACGCACCGGCCGGCACCGTGTTGGCGCTGGACGGCGAGTCGACGGGATTTTTTCACGTGCTGCTCGAAGGCGAAATCCGCATTAGCCGCACCTACGATCGCCAAACCATCCTGATGGCAGTGGCCAAACCCGGCGGGTACTTTGGCGAAATCATGCTGTTGCTGAACATCCCCTGGGTTTCCACTGTTCGCGTATCCAAGTCAGCCCGATTGTTCCGGCTTAACGAAGAAAGTTTTTGGAAGATGATGGTCACCTGCCAGGATGTGGCCCGCGAAATTTTTCGCTCCGCCTCAAATCGAATGCGAAATTTCGAAGGTTACACCCAGCAACGGGAAAAGCTCGTTTCCCTCGGCACTATGGCGGCCGGTCTGGCGCATGAATTGAACAATCCCGCCGCCGCCGCCCGCCGTGCCGCCGCGCACTTGCAGGAAACGTCTGAGAAAATTCAAAACTTTCAGTGCGACCTCAGCGAAGTTTTGGAAGCGGAACATTGGCGGCCATTGTTGGAGGCGGCGCAGGAAGCTTCCGCGGGAACAAATCCCTCACTCGACCACCTGGCGCGAAGCGACCGCGCGGATTCCGTTGCCACGTGGCTGGATGCTCACGGTGTGCCCAACGCCTGGGACCTCGCGCCTACTTTTGTGAGCGCCAACCTGGACACCGCATGGCTCACCAGGATCGCCGATAAACTTCCATCCGCGAGTCATGCCGATGCGTTGTGCTGGATCGAGGCGCGTTTGAATCTCAAATCGCTCGTCAGCCAGATCGAGCAAAGCACTGGCCGCATCGCCGAACTCGTCAAAGCCGTCAAATCCTATTCCTATATGGATCAATCTCCGATGCAGGAGATTGATGTCCACGAGGGAATCGAGAGCACCTTGATCATGCTCGGGCATAAATTGAAAAACATGACCGTTATCAAGGCGTTCGATCGCACCATTCCGCGAATTCCCGCATACGGCAGTGAGCTAAACCAGGTCTGGACCAATCTCATCGACAACGCCATCGACGCTGTGAAAGGCGCCGGCAAAATCTGCGTCGGCACCAGTTTCGAACACGACCAGGTCGTCGTCGAAATCATGGACGACGGCCCTGGCATTCCGCCCGAAGTGCAATCGCGCATGTTCGAGCCCTTTTTCACCACCAAATCCGTCGGCTCTGGCACCGGCCTCGGGCTGATCATCAGCAACCGGATCGTTGGCGACCGTCACGGCGGCGAAATCGAATTCGAATCCAAGCCCGGCGAAACCCGTTTCAAAGTGCGCCTCCCCGTCAATCACAAGTGATGCAAATGTAGCGCAGGCTGCCAGCCTGCTGTATCGCCGACTGCCAGTCGGCGAGGGGTAATCCAATTCCACCGCTATCAACTTGCCGCGACTCAATGCCATTACCGTCCACCCGCGTAATCCGCAAAGTTTTTCAACAATTGCAAGCCAACCTTCTGGCTTTTTTCCGGG
>DASXHY010000400.1:0-3948 GCA_036488095.1 Verrucomicrobiia bacterium
CATTCACCAGGTGAACCACGAAAGTAATCGGACCACCGCTTCCATTTCCATTAAGCAGGTAAGCCGCAAAATCAAAGTTCGCGTTGTTAGCTCGCACCGTGGTGAAAGGGATGAAACTGCCGGGGCTGGGAATCGTACTGGCCGAAAGATTGCCGATCATGGAAGGCGAGCCAACCGCCCAGGTTGTGTCCTCAGGAGAGACGGGGCCAAATCCGTCCTCGGTCACGGAGTTGAACAACACTTCATTTATCCCCCTGCTGAACGCAACCGCTCCAGGCACCAATACATCGGAATCTCCATCCACGCCCTTGGTGAAAGTGATATCGGAACCGTTCCAAAAAGTGCTGGCGTGCGCTGCCTGCCCGAGGCCGGCAATGGCCGCTACCACAAAAAGTTGAAGTAAGGAATGACGAGTTCTGAGAGTGGGATTCGTTTTCATTGACGCTATGAGGATTCAACCGGCGGTTTGTTCCAAAATCTTTGACCACCGCTCGCTGAGATCATTTTTCTGGGAACAAACCGGCCAGTCAGCGACTCGTAAACCCAAATGGCTGGTCATATCCCACGCAGTCCATGCGCGATTCAGAACTGAGTCGCCTGAAATATCTCGGTGCTCTGGCGCTGGCAATCTGCGCTGGATCCCTGATTTTACTGTTTAATTCCTGCTCTACCGACCGGGCGGTCGTGACGCCGCTGGAAATTGAAGGCGCCACTTACGTCGGCGACACGGCCTGCATCGATTGTCATCCCAACATTTCCCGCGTATTTCCCTCGAGCCCGCACGCGCGGTTGTATTCGGAAAATTCCAAAATGCCCGGCCAGTCCGGGTGCGAATCCTGCCACGGGCCGGGCAGCAAACACATCGCCATGGCCGGACGCGGTGGCCTCGAGAAATTTATTATCAACCCCGGCAAAGACCCCGAAGCCTGCTTCCGCTGCCATCAGGAAACGCGCGCCGAATTCCACCTGCCGCAGCATCATCCAGTCATCGAGGGCAAGATGAACTGCGTCCAGTGCCATGACCCGCACGGGATGGACATCATGAAACCGGCGGGCGGATTGGCGATGGCGCGCCAGAACGAAACGTGCGCCCAGTGCCATCGCGAACAGACTCGCCCGCTCATTTTCGAGCATGCCGCCATGCGCGAGGGCTGCACGGTCTGCCACAACCCGCATGGTTCCATTAACGCGAAGATGCTCGTGCAGCGCGATATGAACCTGTGCCTGAAATGTCACGCCCAGGTGCAGGGCCCGGGCGCGGGCGCGGAATTCTTCATCGGCAACGTCGACCATACCGGCTTTCTGCGCTTCGGCACCTGTTGGACGGCGGGCTGCCACTCGGCTGTTCACGGCTCAAACACCCAACCGTTTTTCTTTTATTGAAAAGCCATCGCGTCACCACCACGAAGCTCGTGGCACGGGCGTCTCGCCCGTGCGAATCGAGACGCACGGGCGAGACGCCCGTGCCACTAAGATCGCTTGCCGCGCACGTCGCTGGAATCCTGCTGCTTTCCGGCAGCGCGCTTCTCGCAGCCCCGCAATCTTCGGAATCGAAAGTCGATGAATCCCTGCTCCCGCCTCCGGCCACCAATCGAATCGATTTTGCCCGCGATATAAAACCCATTCTCGACGCCTCCTGTCTCCGCTGTCACGGCCCGGTGAAACCTCGGAGCGGCTTTCGCCTCGACAGCCGCCCGTCCGCGCTCAAAGGCGGCGATAACGGCGTCGACATCCTGCCCGGCAACAGCGCAAAAAGTCCGCTGGTCCATTTCACCGCGGGTCTCGTTGCCGATATGCAGATGCCGCCGGAAGGAAAAGGCAAGCCGTTGACCGAGGCTCAAATCGGATTATTGCGCGCGTGGATTGATCAGGGCGCGCCGTGGAGCAGTCTTCCGCCCACAAATCTTTATTCCGTTTCATTCTCGCCCGTGGTCGGCAGCACGACCGTGAGCGGAGACGCGAAAAAATTTCGCGAATTGAACTGGCGCCCGGAAGGAGTGAACGGCGGCCTTGGCGAGTTTCAATTATTCCAACAAACCGGCCCGGACTCCGCCGTGCTGCTGTCCGGCCACGCATTGCGAGACGATCACAAAATCGATCTTTCGCTCCAGCAAACCGACCTCGGTTTCATCCATTCCGGGTGGGAGGAGTATCGAAAATATTACGATGACACCGGCGGTTTCCGTAAGAGCGCCTCCACTCCTGAAGCGTTGAGCCTGGACCAGGACCTGCACCTCACGCTCGGCAAAGCATGGGTTGATCTCGGCCTGACCCTGCCGCATTGGCCGCGGATGGTGCTGGGTTATGAATACGATTACAAACGCGGCGATGAAGAGCTCACAGCCTGGAGCGCCGCCGGCACCGGGGCCGATGAACGCAATATCGCACCCGCCAGCAAGGATATTCGGGAAGGCACGCACGTGATTAAATTCGACCTCGACGCCGAAGTGAAGGGTGTCACCATCGAAGACCAATTTCGCGGCGAATTCTACAGCCTCAACACGCATTACACCAACACCGCCGCCCGCGGTTCCATGACCCAGGACGTGCGCGAAACCGACCATTATTTCCAAGGAGCCAATACCGTGCGCCTCGAAAAACAGTTCAAGCCCTGGCTGTTTGGTTCAGCGGGCTACCTCTACAGCCACCTCAACGCCGACTCCAGTTTCACGAACGTGACCCGGTTCTTGAAGACGACGTATATCGGTTCCGTGCCGAACATCACCCTGGAAAGAGAATCCCACGTCGCCAACGTAAACGCCCTGGTCGGGCCACTCGATGGTTTCACGTTTTCCACCGGCGCACAAACCGAGTGGACGCAACAACACGGTTTTGGCGCCGGCAATTTAAATGAACTCGCCTTCACCCGCAGCCCGCCGAGCACATTGCCAATCGTCCCCTCGGTATTGAGCGGCGATTACGACGAACGCTCCGCGATGGAAAACATGGCCGCACGCTACACGAAAATTCCGTTCACCGTCCTCTTCGCCGAAGCGCGATTGGAACAGGACAGCATCGACCAGCTCGACAGTGATCTTCAATCGACGGGAAATTTTGTGGAACACACGGATTTCTCCAGCCAACTGACCGATTTGCGGGCGGGCTTCAGCACCTCGCCGTGGCGATGGATGACCCTGAGCGCGCATTATCGCCATTATGATAACGACAGCCATTATCCCCGCACCAGCCCGCCGCAACCGGACGGTGGATACCCGGACTTTTTTCGCTCGCGCGAACTGCTCACGGATGAGATCGAGAGCAAACTGGTGGTGCGCCCGTGCAATTGGCTAAAAACCACCCTGTCCTGCCAATTCCTCCAAACCGAATTTCGCGATAATTCCTACGGCGCATCCAACACCCTCTCGCACGTGGTCTACTCTCCGCCTGGCAATACGCAAACCGGACGCTCTGATTCGCAAATTTATTCCATCAGCCACGTTTTTACTCCGCACCCGCGCGTCTATTTTGCCGGCTCCTTTGCCTACGAGCCATCACGGACCCGCAGCGCGAACAGCGGCTCGCCCACGGTCGGCCCGTATCATGGCGATACCTACACCGCCGATGCCAGCGGCACCTATGTGTTAAGCCGGAACACGGACTTTTCCGTCGGCTGGACATTTTCCGAAGCCAGCTACGCCCAGAAAAAGGGCCTCACTGTCGTGCCGGTGGATATCCGCTATCAGGAGCATGGTGTGGAAGCGGCGTTGACGCGTCAGTTTGGAAAAAATGTTTCCTGGCGGCTGCAATACAGCTTCAACTACTATCATGAGCCGGGCAGCGGCGAAGCGAATGACTTCCGCGCCCACACAATTTTCGCCACCCTGAATTTCCGCCTGCCCTGATGCTGGCAGCCAACGCAGGTTCGTATTTTTCTCGGAGAAATCGCGAGATTTGCGAGTAGCAATCCAAACCCGCACGATCGTCAATCGTCAATCGTCAATCGTAAAT
>DASXHY010000435.1:0-2754 GCA_036488095.1 Verrucomicrobiia bacterium
GGCCGAAGCGCCCATCATGATCATTGCGCTGACGTCGGATGTTTATGATCGCGGCCAGCTTTATGACGCGGGTTCCACCATTGTTCAACAGCGGCTGCTGCAGATTCAAGGTGTGGGACAGGTATTTGTCGGCGGCGGCGCGCTTCCGGCGGTGCGCGTGGACGTGAATCCCACGCACTTGAACAGCTTTGGCCTCGGCCTCGAAGACGTGCGCGCGATGTTGAGCAAGCAAAACGCCAATCTGCCTAAGGGTCAGCTCGCCAATGATCGAACGACCGCGGACATTGTGGCGAACGACCAGTTGCTCAAGGCGCAGGATTATCGTCCGCTCGTGGTCGCGTATCACAATGGCGCGGCGGTGAAATTGTCGGACATCGCCAACGTTCAGGATTCAGTGGAAAACATTCGCGCGGCAGGATTCCTGAACGGCAAACCATGCATCCCGCTGATTATTTTCCGGCAGCCGGGCGCGAATATCATCGAAACTGTGGATCACATCAAAGCCGCGATGCCATCGCTAAAAGCGTCGCTGCCCGCCGCCATGAACATGACCACGGTGCTGGACCGCACGACAAACATCCGCGCGTCCGTGTTCGAAGTCGAGCGCACGCTGATCATTGCGATTGGCCTGGTGATCCTCGTTGTATTTCTCTTCTTACGCAATGGCCGGGCCACTTTGATTCCTGCCGTGGTCGTGCCGGTTTCGCTCGTGGGAACATTCGGCGTGATGTACCTGTTCGGCTACAGCCTGGACAATCTTTCTCTGATGGCGCTCACGATCTCGACCGGTTTCGTTGTGGACGACGCAATTGTGGTGATCGAAAATATTTCGCGGCATCTCGAAATGGGGCTGACACCCAAAGAGGCAGCGTTGAAGGGCGCGCGCGAAGTGGGGTTCACGGTTTTGTCCATCAGCATTTCGTTGATTGCGGTTTTCATTCCTATTTTGTTGATGGGCGGCATTGTGGGCCGGCTGTTCCGCGAATTCGCCGTGGTGCTTTCGACGGCCATTCTAGTCTCGCTGGTCATCTCGCTGACGACCACGGCCATGATGTGCTCGCGCCTGCTCCGCCCGCAACACGGCGCGCAACACGGCCGGACCTATCGCACCAGCGAGCGGTTTTTCGACGCGGTATTGGGCGCTTATGAGCGAAGCCTGCGCACGGTCCTGCGCCATCCGCTCATCACGCTTATCATTCTCATCATCACCATCGGCGTAAATATTTACCTGTTCATTCTGGTGCCCAAGGGATTTTTCCCGCAGCAGGACAATGGCACGATTGTGGGCGGCATTCGGGGGCGGCAGGATGCATCGTTTCTCTCGATGCAGGAAGACGCTGGGCGGTTCGTGGCGATTATCAAACAGGACCCCGCCGTGGAAAATGTCATCGCGTTCACCGGTGGAAACGGCGCGGCCAACAGCGGGTTCATTTACCTGGCTTTGAAACCGCTTAACCAACGAAAAATTTCATCGTCGGTAGTGATCGGCCGCCTCCAGGCAAAACTTGCCGTCGTGCGCGACGCGGAAGTTTTCCTGCAAGCTGGCCAGGATTTGCGCATCGGGGGCCACCAGAGCCGCTCGCAATACCAATATACGATTCAAAGCGACAATCTGGACGACCTCATCAAGTGGGCGCCCATCCTGACGCAACAAATGATTAAATTGCCGGGCTTCACCGGCGTGAACAGCGATCAGGAAAACAATGGCCTTCAGGCTTCGCTCGTTTACGACCGCGAAACCGCCGCGCGCCTTGGCGTGTCGCCTCAATTGATCGACGCAACCCTTTACGACGCCTTCGGACAGCGGCAGGTCTCGACAATGTATAGCTCCTTGAACCAATACCATGTGGTAATGGAGGTGGACCCGCAATTTTGGCAAAGCCCCAAAGGGCTGGACGTTATTTATTTGCACGCCACCAACGGGACCGCGGTGGTTCCGCTGAGCGCAATTGCGAAATACGAACCGACCACCGCGCCGGTTACCATCAATCATCAAGGTCAGTTTCCATCAGTGACGATCTCGTTCAATCTTGTACCCGGAAAAGCTCTCAGCGATGCGGTGAAGGCTATTGACCAAATGGAGCAACGCATCGGCATGCCGGGAAGAATCCACACCGGTTTCGCGGGCACGCTTCAGGCATTTCAGGATTCCACGGCCAACATGAAATGGCTTGTCCTCACCGCGCTAATGGCGGTGTATATCGTCCTCGGCATTCTTTACGAAAGTGCAATCCATCCAATCACCATTCTCTCGACGCTGCCTTCCGCGGGTGTCGGCGCAGTGCTGGCGTTGATGTTGTTTAAGACAGACCTGAGCGTCATCGCCGTCATTGGAATGTTGCTGCTGATTGGCATCGTCAAGAAGAACGCGATTTTGATGATTGATTTCGCCATCGCCGCGGAGCGGAACGAAGGGAAAAACTCCCGCGACGCAATTTTTGAGGCGTGCATGCTGCGTTTTCGGCCCATCCTCATGACCACGATGGCGGCGATGTTCGGCGCGCTGCCGCTGGTATTAAGCAACGGCATCGGTTCGGAACTGCGCCGACCCCTGGGCATCAGCATCGTCGGCGGATTATTGATGAGCCAGATGCTGACGCTTTATACGACGCCAGTGGTTTATCTTTACATGGACCGGTTCAGCCTGTGGCTCGGGAGCCTGCGCAAACGCCCTGCGCCGGCAACGTTGCCGGCGCCGGCAACGATTTCATGAAATGAAAAGATTTGGACCAAATTTTGGGCGGGACCATAGTG
>DASXHY010000465.1:0-2373 GCA_036488095.1 Verrucomicrobiia bacterium
ACCCGAAACCGAACCGGGAATTTGTCTATTCCACCTTCAATGCCTTCGCGGCGCGGCATCCGTGGGTGGGGCAGGAAAATATTCGCCCTAAATCGATTGCGCGCGAAATGTTCGAGGAGTTTCGCTCGTTTAGCGATTACATCAAGCTCTACGAATTGCAACGCGCCGAGGGCGTGCTGCTGCGACATCTGAACAGTGTCTTCAAAGTCCTGGCGCAAACAGTTCCCGATGCGGCCAAAAACGATCAAGTTCGCGAAATGGAACTCTATCTGGGAACAATGATTCGTCAGGTGGACTCCAGTCTGCTGGATGAATGGGAGAAAATGCGCGATCCGAATTATCAGGTTGCCGCGAGCAAAGAAGTTCGTCCGCCGGGCGCTGAGGCGGCAGCCAATGACATCACGCGGGATGTGAAAGCTTTCACCGCCGCGATCCGAAACCGCATTTTCATTTTCCTGCGCGGATTGGTGGTGGCGGATTTTGAGGGAGCCTTAACGAACCTCAATTCACCGTTGGATGCCGATGGCCAGCCGTGGACCGGCGCCCGTTTGAAACAATCGATGGAAGCCTATCTTGTCGATCACGATCATCTCTGTCTCGATCCAAACGCCCGAAATGCGCGCAATACCTACGTCACTCCCGCAGAAGACAAAAAATCCTGGCGGGTGCAACAAATGCTGGTGGATCCGGAAGGTGATAATGACTGGGTCGCTGAATTCGAGATCGACCTCACCGAATCACGAAAATCCGGCGAACCATTTTTGCGATTGCGACGAATCGGGAGCCTGACCTGACGAAATGCGGATTTCCGGCGTCCTCCAACTTGAGCGTTTTAAATAAAACTGTAGCCGTTTATTTGCTGCGGGCACCAAGAACGTCGGAATCCATTGACTCTTATTTTCATCCTGATAAAAAATATGAGCCTCCCTATTTGCCCGACATCAAATAGGGAGGCTCGATTTTAATATTCGGTATATTGTTTTGTCGACAGAAATCTTTGGAGGATCAGGTTTTGAAGGTGAAAGCGGCTACCGTATTTTTGACAATACTCTAAAAGGCACTCTGAAATCAATCAGAGTGCCTTTTTTTGCAGGCAGGATTACTTCGCGCCGAGGATCGCGTCCTTGGCAGCTTTGGCCACGCGGAATTTAACGACGCGCTTGGCGGCAATCTTGATCGTTTCGCCAGTGGCAGGGTTGCGGCCCATGCGGGCTTTGCGATTGACCAGCACGAGCTTGCCCAGGCCGGGCAGTGTGAAGGTGTTCTTCGCGTTCTTGTAGGCCAACTCGGCAACGGATGCGAGAATCTCGCCGGCTTGTTTTTTAGTGATGCTGTGTTTCTCAGCCAATGAGGATTCGATTTGGGATTTTGAAAGGGCTTTCGCCATAATAGTTCTTATTTGTTTTTTTATTCCCCTTGTGTTGTGGGGGCGATGAGTTAAGCCTGAAATGGGATGGATGCAAAGAGAATAGCGAGTGTTCACCGAAGTTTTTTCAGCACACGGAATTGGCCGACGAGACGGCCATGCTAATCGCACAAGTTGATTCACCCGCGATTCCTGCCGCTCGAACGTGATCAATTTGCCGGCGACGTGCTGCTCAAGGATTTGTCAGGCAATGCCTCGATAACGAGAACTTCGAATGGTTGTAGTTTGATCCGGGTTTCTTCCCCGGCGCGCAGTCCAGTCACATCCACCGTCTGATCCTTGAACGGACTGACGATGGTGTAGCTTTGCGGCGCGTCTTCCGGCAGTTCAAAAATCTTCGCTGGATCAATGGCGATGTCCTGAGCCTTCGCCGCGGGATTGCGCAGAGTCAAAATGCCCTTCCTGGGCGACCAGGCAGCCCAGCCGTAGACCTCACCGTCCGCCGGGCGGCCACCAATCCAGTGCGTGTCCACGAGCGTGCCGGCATTGGCGCGCGACCATTTCGCGGCTTCCGCCAGGGTATCCCAGTTTTCCGGAGTGAGCAGGCCCGGCGTAATATACATTTCCTGCAACTGCGTCCCGTTGCCAAAATACGCGCGGATTTCCGAGCGAAGAATATTGTTCGTGTCGTAGTTCAACCCGTGCGCCCATTTTGCATAAATGATCCCGTGCAACATCAGCGAATTGAGCGGATACAAATCGCTTCGGCCCACAACCTCGTCGTGAACGTCATTGTCCTTGTAGGAAATCCACCGTTCGCGTTCCGGCGCGGTGCCGTCCACAAAGGAATGATCCTCGCCGCCGCGCCAGATGGAATCGGCATACAGCAGCCAAAACGGCGACGGCCACGTGCCGGTGGTCTGGTTGATGTAAATGTCCGGCTTCAGCGCGCGCAGATCAGCAATCAGTTTCAGCATCGCATCAAAGTCGAGTTGCGCGCCACCGCC
>DASXHY010000489.1:0-3143 GCA_036488095.1 Verrucomicrobiia bacterium
CTTCAAATCATCCACCGACGCCAGCGCGATGCCGTGCAACGAGCCATATTTTCGCAACAATCGCCGGCTGATTTCCACAACATTTGCGCCTTTGAGGCCGGTGCGGAGCAGGATGGCAATCAATTCCGCATGGGTAAGCGCGTCCGGCCCGCGCGCGACGAGCCGCTCGCGCGGACGTTCGCTGACCGGCTGATCCTTGAGCCTCATACCCTCGGACATGCCGCATTCATAAACCCCGCCAAGGCCCGGCGCGAGAAAAATCCGGGAGCGCCGGCGTCCCGCCGGCCAGTTGCTTCCCCGATTTGGATTGAACAATCCCAGCCTCATGCGAGTCTATAGCGTAGGGATTGAACGGCCACTCGGTTGAACAAACGTCGGTAGTGGTTATGAACGCAAAACTATTTCTGCTGTGCTTCGTCTTGGCAGCGACCGCTTCGGCGGCGGACCCGTCCGCGCAATTCAATTCCACGGCCCTTCAGCCCATCCCGCTCACCGAGTCCATGCGCCTGCAAAACTTCCTCACCGCAAAACCGGAATTTCCGGTCATCGCACTGGGAAGAAGCGATTTCGTTCTCAGCGGCCCATTGATCGAGGGGTTCCGCAAACTGCCGCCAGCGGAGAATTTGAGCCGCGGCCGACGGTTTTTGCGGCTGCCGGTCATTCGTCTCTTTGTGCCCAAGCCCATGCCATGGCCGGACGAAGGAGGAAAATATTTTGCCTGGCACAACAGCTCACTTCCCTGGACTCTCGCCAGTTCCCGGCCAAAAATTGGAAAGGGGCCGAATTAGCGCACACGCCGGGAGCGCCGGCGTCCCGCCGGCAAGTCGGTGCAAACGTGAACCAGGCCGGCGAGACGCCAGCGCTCCTCAACATTTACGCCGTCTGCAATTCCCGCACGAGGAACCGCTCGAATTCCCGGTGAAAATGTGGCGGGATGCGCGCTTTGAATCGCGCCGTTTTCCCGGTGTAACGCCGCTCGATCACCTGCGCCACTTCGTGCAACCGCGCGATGACGCTCGCCTGCTCGTGTGGCACGGAAAGCTCAACAAACTCCCGCAACGGCCGGATCTGGCTGCTGAGTTCTTCGAGCAACATCGGCACTCCATCCCCGCTTTCCGCTGAAATCACCACGCCGTGCGGGTAACGCTCGATAAATCGGCTCAACGTCTCGCGGCTGCCATTGAGCAAATCAACCTTGTTAAAAACCATCAGCGTCGGTTTGCCTTCCGCGCCGATTTCTTTCAGCACCGCATCCACCGACTCGATTTGTTCGCGCGCCTGTGGATGGCTCACATCCACCACGTGAACCAGCAAATCCGCCTGCACCACTTCTTCGAGCGTCGCTTTGAAAGCCTCCACCAGTCCGTGCGGCAGTTTGCGAATGAAACCCACCGTATCCGTGAGCAGCACGTTTTGGTTCGTGGGCAGGCGCAGCCGCCGCGTGGTCGGATCGAGTGTCGCAAACAGCTTGTTCACCGCGAGCACATCCGCGCCGGTCAATTTATTCAACAGCGTGGATTTGCCCGCGTTGGTGTAGCCCACGATGCTCGCGAGCGGCCATTGATTTCGCTGGCGGGCGTTGCGCTGCGTCGAACGCTGGCGCCGCACCACCTCGAGTTCGTCGCGGATTTTCGCGATGCGATCCTGCACGCGGCGGCGGTCGGTTTCGAGCTGGGTTTCACCTTCACCACCGCGCATGCCGATGCCGCCTTTTTGCCGCGACAAATGGCCCCAAAAACGGGTCAGGCGCGGCAGCAAATGTTGAAGCTGCGCGAGTTCAATCTGCAACTTGCCTTCGCGCGTCCGGGCGCGTTGCGCAAAAATATCGAGAATCAGGGAAGTGCGATCGAGCACCTTGCAGTTGAAGATTTTTTCCAGATTCCGGCTTTGCGCCGGCGAAAGCTCATCGTCAAAAATCACTGTGTCGACATCGAGCCGCTTGCATTGCGCGCCAAACTCGTCCGCCTTGCCTTTGCCGATGAACGTGGCGGCGTTGGGTGATTCGAGCTTCTGAACCCCGTCGCCCACGACCTCGCCGCCGGCGGTGGCGGCCAATTCGGCCAATTCAGCCAGAGAATCGCCGGTTTCCCAACTCTTGCGGCTTTTCAATTCGATCCCTACGAGAAAAACCCTCTCGGTCCGTGTGTTCCTTGTCTCGATTAATGCTTTCAATTCTTACGTTGATGATGCGCTAGGTGCGCAGCGGTAAGTTACCACGTTTTTCAATTGCGCAAAGCATTTTGCGTCTCCTCGCACTCCGCCGTGATGGGAACGTTGATGTCGTATCGATCGAAATCGAATTTCAAAACGATCTGGACCGCGGGGATTCGGTTTTCCGCGCAATAAACAATGGCCTTCTCGCTGCTCGGAAAAGTCCTGGCTTCACTGGGAACGGCGGTCCATTCGGAAAGCGATTTTAAGTACAAGTGGTTGTGACAGTTCTGGACCAAAATTTTCATGAGCCAAGATACGCTTCTGAATAGGAACGCAAGGGGCTGCTGAATGATTTGTTCCACATGTTTCGCCTCAAGGAATAACGGCCTTGGTTATTCGGCAGCGCAAAGCAACCCCAACGTTGGTGGGGCGAGCGTCCCCGCGAGCCGCGCGTTATCCACCAGACCAGTTCAAATCAAACACCTTACCCTTAAACGCCCATTCCTCCATCCTTGCAACCAATCCACCGCGAACCGGGTTTTCCTGCACATACAGCCATTTTTCCGAGTGATTCTTTCCGTCACGTATCCGGTGATGCCAGCCGCGAGATTGAAATTTCCAATCCTTCCTTTTGTGACTCAAACTAAACTCGCGCTTCCAATAGGCAATCCACGTCTCGATTGTAAAATGCAGATCGCGGGGCGCGCAGAACGCATGCAGATGATTGGGCATCAACAAATAGTCTCCCACCAACTAAGCCGTGGCTTTCGACCACGTTTCGCGGAGAAGCTGGTGGGCAAGAGGGTTTGCAAGCCACGGAATTCGTTTCTCGGTCGTAATTGTGAGAAAGACAATATTTGATTGGCCCAACTGAATATGCACTCCGGAAGACGGATTGCGGCGAACCGGAGGATCATCAGGGGAATGGCTCACCCCGAGAAGTTAGTAGAGAACCATAGGATTTGAAATCGATTTCGGCTGGTGGGGCG
>DASXHY010000505.1:0-1671 GCA_036488095.1 Verrucomicrobiia bacterium
CCTTCCACCCCATCGTGCGGTCCGCCCTGACCGGTTTTTTCAGCGCGCTGCTGCTGGCGATTCCCGTCGGCCCGGTCAACCTCACCATCATCAACGAAGGCGCCCGCCGCGGGTTCAAATGGGCGCTGCTCATTACTCTCGGCGCGATTACCATGGAGGTCACTTACTGCTTCATTGCATTCACTGGACTGGCAGGCCTTGTGTTGACCAGTGACTACGTCCGGGCAGCCATGGAAGTCTTCAGTTTTGTATTCATCCTGGCCCTGGGAATAAAATTCGCGTTGGCTAAATCGGTCAATCTCCAACTCAGTGCCACGACCGACCGGCTCGAAGCACGGATTGGCGAAAGGCTGCATCCGCGCTCGGCGTACATGACCGGATTTGTGCGCGTGCTGGCAAATCCGGGCGTGCTGGTGAGTTGGTTTGTGCTCGCGGCGAAATTCATCTCGAACAACTGGGTGACGCCGGAATTTTCCGGACGCATGGCGTGCGTGGTGGGCGTGGGATCGGGGACGGTTCTCTGGTTCCTGATGCTCAGCTATACCTCCTCGCGCGGGAAGGGGAAATTCCGTGAGACAACGTTATTGCGCATTGAACATTGGTCGGGCGTGGCGCTGATAATTTTTGCGCTCTTGGACGGCGTGTGGATTTCCAAGCAAATGGTCGATCATCACCGTGAAAAAAAGCTGGAAGCTCCCGTCTTGAATCAACGGTAAAACTGGATGAAAGTTGGCCATGGCTGAACATCCCGTCGAAACGTCTCCCAATCGAATCAACGAATCCGTCGCCTGCGATGTCTGCGGTCATTTCGGCGCCATTGAATTTGGCGACTGCCTGCTCTGCCCGGATTGTTATCAAAACTGCGGCTCCTGCTGCTCCGCCGAATTTGGCCAGAAAGAAGCGGAAGATTAGCCCCGGAGCGCCGGCGTCCCGCCGGCAAGTCGGTCACATCTCCGCCAGCGCTGTTGGAGTTTGGAACTTGGAACTTCTCTGGTGCTTGGATCTTGGACGCTTGGAGCTTTTCACCGTGCTTCTCGACGCCCGCACCGTTATCCGCTAACTTACCCCCATGAGTTCTACAGTCACAGCGCCGGACGAGCACGGCCATTTCGGCCCCTACGGCGGCCGTTTCGTGCCCGAAACCCTGATGCATCCGTTGCAGGAGTTGGAAGACGAATACTTGCGCGCGCAGAAGGACCCCGAATTTCAACGCGAACTCGCGTATTACCTCGAAGAATTTTGCGGGCGCCCCACGCCGCTTTATTTCGCCGAACGCCTCACGCGCGAACTCGACGGCGCGAAAATTTATCTCAAGCGCGAAGACCTGCTCCACACCGGCGCGCACAAAATCAATAACGCCATCGGCCAGATCCTGCTCGCCAAACGCATGGGCAAAACCCGCATCATCGCCGAAACCGGCGCCGGCCAGCACGGCGTGGCCACCGCCACCGTCAGCGCGATGTTCGGCATGAAATGCGTCATTTACATGGGCGCGGTCGATTGCGAACGGCAGGAACTGAACGTCTACCGCATGCGGCTGCTGGGGGCGGAGGTGCGCGGGGTGTCGGCGGGCTCGGCGACCCTGAAGGACGCGATCTCAGAGGCGATGCGCGACTGGGTAACGAATGTGCGGACGACGTTTTACATCCTGGGTTCGGCGCTGGGAGCGCA
>DASXHY010000520.1:0-9734 GCA_036488095.1 Verrucomicrobiia bacterium
TCGCGAAAATCGGCTGCCTGCCTTCCGGCAAATCCCACTGACGCAGCGCGGGGTTTGAACGAAATCCGCGCCCGCAAAACTTCGTCACCTCCGCACTTTAGTCACGGCCGCGACCCAGGAAAAATCCGATCAGGCACCCGGCCAGTGCCGCGATCGCCACACTCGTCCACGCATTTTCATGCACGTATTCATCCGTCGCTTCGCGAACGTTCCGGGCCGTCTCCGCGGCGCGCTGTTGAAAATCCTGAAGTCGGTCAGTCAATTCATTGGTTTTCATAGGAGCCAACATAACCGCTGAAAAGAGTTTGCGCAGTGGGGCAGCTACCCCAAATATTGGATTAAAACCGGCCACATTTAACGCGCCTCATGCGTGCGGTCATTCAACGAGTTTCTGAAGCGAAAGTAACCATCAACGGCATGGTCAAAGGCGCCATCCAAACCGGCCTGCTCGTTTTGCTGGCCGTCGAAGAAGCGGACGCTGCGGAAGACATCGAGTGGTTGAGCGGGAAAATCGTGCGGCTCCGGATTTTCGACGACGAAAACGGCGTGATGAACCGTTCCGTGCAGGAAGCGAATGGCGGGATTCTGCTCGTAAGCCAGTTCACCTTGTTCGCCAGCACGAAAAGTTGTTTAGCAACTGCCCCTCGGATACGGCGGGCCCTTTACTGAAATTCGTAGGTCTGCTATCATAAAATATAGTTCATGCATAATAATCCGCAGTATTGGCAGTACATTGGGGGCTTAGTCGGTGCCCTAGTCACGATTTGCATGGGCATTTACATTATTGTCTTTGGTCCGAAGAAGATTGAGCGGCGTGTTTCCAGCGGTGCCATGACCGCCGACGCCGCACAGCGTTTACGCAAGACCATTCGTTGGACAGGTCCGCTTCTCGTTGTCGGAGGATTGGTCTTTTTTATTGCCAGATTGTTGCACTGGACCTGAGTTATAGCCCAACGGTTGTTTAGTTACCGGGAAAGTTCCCTCATCTCCGCCAGCACCAAAAAAGGAAATCGCCCGTCTTACATCCGCTCGGCCAGGCCGGAAATCGCAGTTCCTCTCTACGAGCGATTCATCGCGCGCCTCTCGCAGGAATTCGGCAAGCCGATTCAGACCGGCGAATTTGGCGCAGACATGCACGTGAGCCTCGCCAACAACGGACCGGTGACGATCATCATCGATTCAAAGCTCCGCGAGTGAATCGCCCGAAGCCTTTTCTTGCACTGGAACGATACAGATGGAAATGGGGAGCGCGCCCGCCTCGGGCGCCGTTCGGCGCGCCTCGCGCCGAACACGTGCGGCGTGGGAAGGCACTGAACGGTGGGATGATTTCACGCCTCAAAGTGAGCCGCGAGGCGCGGCTCACCGCGCCCGAGGGCGGGCGCGCTCCCCAAAAATCAATTGCATCGTTCCGGTTGTAGGAGACGAGGTGACGAGTCTCTAATTTCTCTGCGTTCTCTCGCGGCTATGCCTTCAATCGATTGCGTTAATTCGGCGGCCCAAAGAAAACCCGGCCGCTTTGATTCGTGCCGAGAAAATAGCCCGAACCAAAATTAAGATTTTGCAGGAAAACACCGCTGAACGAAATCGTCGCGTTATTAGACGGGTTGGCCACACTGCCTCTGAAAATCCCATTGCGGGCATTCAATTTCAGGCTCAAGTTATTCGCGCCTGTTGCTCCAAACCCGCTCACAGTCACATCGCTCACGAGGTCGCTGGCGAGATTGCCGCCGGTCAAAATCACCACGCCATTCGCGAAACTCAACGGCATCGCCGGATTGTAAATCGAGCCGATGGCGCTTAGTCCATAATTGAAGCCATTCGGATAAAATTTGGCGCTGATTGGATTTTTAATCCAACTCACATCGCCGGCCACGCTTTCCTGCCCCGAATTCGTGAACAGCAGCCAGCCCAAAAGTTCCCCCTGCCCCCGGTAAAGCGAGACGTAAAGCGGCCATTCACCGGTCACCGTCGCCGTGGTGCTTTCTGACAGCTTCGTTCCATCCGCCAGTGAACCGGTCAATCTGATTTTGCCCGCCGCGCTCACCGTGGCCGCGCCATAACCATCGCCCATGGGAAATTGCGCGTCACCATTTGTGCCGGGGAAAATCAAAGTGTAATGCCCGGCGAACGGTACTGAATTTGTCTTCGAATTCGGGAAAGCGCGATCGGCGCGGACATCGGCCGTCCAGTTTCCGGGATCGCTCACCGTGCCGGTAATCAAATCATTGTCATCCGGATTTATGTTCAAGCTCAGGCCGAGAGTCGAAAATCCTTTTCGCACAACCGTATTCGTCGCCGCGCCGGACGCAGCAAACATTCCACTGAACGAATAGCTTCTCCCCCCGATCTGCAACCGGCCGTTGTAAGCCCCCGAAACGGCGGCGTTCACGGAAATGGCGCCCGACCGGCCAAACTCCGCTCCGCCGGCTTCATAAAACAGCCCGTTGTAAGTCGCCGCAATCGGCGTATACGCCTGCACGCTCGCAGCCGTGGCGTTGTAAATCACCAGCGCAAAATCCTGGTCGAGCGATGGCGCTTCATTGGGCACACCGTCGGAATTGATATTCGCCGCCGTGACCGTGACCGTAAAATCACCGGTCACGCCTGCGGGCAAAAACACATTTTCCACGTTGTTCTTCCTGTCCGCACTTCCACCGGCGAACGAATATTGCCCCTTGAAAACATTCCCGTGATACGTTTTGCCGCCAATCGAAACGGTCAGATCCAGATCGTTGTTGTAAGCGGCGCCCGAAGTATTGCCCGGCGCATCCGTCCACGCCAGCGTCACGCGGAACGGTTTGCCGGTGTCAACCACCTGCCCCGCGAACACGCGTCTCTGTCCCGTGCCGGTGAATTTATCCGCCGGCACCTGGTCGCGCAGAAATCGCGCGGCGCCATCAAATGCCGTTCCCAGGTTTAACTCGCCCATGCCCTGGCTCGGTGACCACAGCGTGTCCTTCGCGCCACTGCCGGTCATGTACCGCGCCGAGTTCATCAAAAACGCCTTCATCATCGCGGGGCTGGGCACATTGAAATTGCTGTTGATGAAAAATTGCCGGACCAGCGCGCACGCCCCCGCGACCACCGGAGTGGAGTGGCTCGTGCCGGACGACACGGTATAAAACTGCTGGCCGAGCGGGAAAAAATTATCGGCATTGCTCGTCGTCCCGCTGCCTGGCAACGCACATACCCCCTGGGCGTCAAAGCACGAAATCGCCAAACCATTTCCAACCGGCGAGGGCGCCGGTGTCACTTGAGGAACGCCGCCCGTGATGTGAATCCCAGGCGCCATGAGGTCCGGTTTCATGCGGCCGTCGGAGCACGGGCCGCGGCTCGAGCCGCAGTCGACGTCATTTGCGCTGTTTGCATTCGCGTCGGTTTCGCCGCAAGCATCGTTGCCCTTCGAGTCATTCCCGCCGTTGGCCGGCGAAAGTGAGCGCACATTTTCCGACGCCCCCACCGTGATTACATTTTTCGCGGAACCGGGCGAATCAATCCCCAGCACCGTGCCTTGCCCCTTCATGCACGGACCCGCATTGCCGGCCGCGAACACAAACGACATTTCCTGGTTGCCATCGGCGCCGGCTTGCGCGTCCCGCACCAATGCGTCGTACGTCTGCGCTTCGATTGTATAAGCGCCCGCCACGTCCGATCCCCAGCTATTATTGCTCACCCGCGCGCCGCTGCCGTAGGCATCGGAAGCCATCGAATTGTAATCGGGATTCGTGAAGTCCTGGTTCGGCACGCTGTTGTCGAAAATCACCGACGACCCCAGCAGGACAAACGGGCAAACGCCGACGCCATAACTAAATCCTTCCGCGTCCTGATGTTGAAAACCGCCAAACGCATCGTAATTGCCGATGATATGACCGTTGAGCGCGCCGTGTCCGTCGCAACCCGCCAGCGTGCCGCCCGGATTCAGAGTCCCTTCCACGCGCGCGTAAGCGAGCCGGCTGGGCAACGCTGTATTTCCCAGTGCATAAAGTCCAAAATGCCCCGGCGTGTCCGTGCCATTATCTATCCCGCTGTCCGCCACATCCACCACGAAACCCGACGCATCAAATTGCGCCTGCGTGAATCCCTTGCCGGCCAGCCACGCCAGGTAACCGGGGCCACTCGGAGTGTTGCTAGTCAGATTGCCCGCGATGATCTGGTCCTGCCGCTCGTCGCATTTCTTCGGCTCGGCATACGGCTGAATCGAAATCACATCCGGCTGCGCGGCGAGGTTATCCAATTGGTCCGCCGGCAACGGCACCACGAGGTTGTGGTAAATGCCCCGCGCGAAATCCATGCGTGCCGGACTGGTCTTCAGCCCGTTAATCAGCGCCAACGTGGCCGGGTTCGAATTCGTATCCACCAGCAATTGAATCGCGAACAGGCTGATTCCCGGATTGCCGCCGCCCGGGTTCGTGGCCAGCGCGCGCGCCTGCGGATGAATCTTAAGATCACCGGTGTATTCACCTTCCCATTGCGTGAATTGCGATGCGCCCGCCCACGTTTGCATCCGCGCCAGCGCCACGGCATCGCCATAAATGAGATATGTATTTTCGGGAATATAGCTGACGACTTGCGCTCCGATTCGCTTGAGCGCCGCGAGCCATTCGGGCTTGATCGGCCCCGCAAACTGAACCAGGTGCAGCCGCTTGCCGGCAAACGTGCCGCGCGCTTTGCGCAAAGCTGTCGTTTCCGGCGCGCGCGTGTCCAGGACGCGCGCGTTGAGCCGGATTAAATTCCAATCATCCGCGACTTCCACGCGATTGCTGCTCGCGCCTGTCAGCAGCGCGTCATCCGCCTCCAATACAGTGAACGCTCCATAATCACCAATGACTTTGGCGCCCTGCGTCGCCAGAGTTTTTGCCAGCTCGCGATCGTCCACGCGTAATTTGTGCGGCGACGCCGGGCTGGAACAACAGAACGCGACAACCAAGGAAGAAACGAGAATACAGAAAATCTTTTTCAAAACAGTGCGGGTTAAATGTGAAACCGAAATCCCCTTAGTGGTTACGCTCGCCGGCGACATCCGATGCTGAACTCATGCCTGGCCATTATGCCGAACACGGCGGAAAAGTCAATTTAGTGACACCGTGAAAAGCTCCAAGGGGCGTATATCAATTTTTGAGAACTAGCCATCTAGCGCCCGGTTCCGAAGGAACCTTTGAGAATAGCCCGGCAGTTCACTGCCGGGTAAAGGAGTGGAGCGGTCAAGTCCCGAAGGGACGGCTGAAAAAGGCGCTTTTCAGTTGAGCCGTCCCGTCGGGACTTGTATAGGATCCAGTTCCCGGCGTTAAAACGCCGGGCTATTATCGAAAGTCCCTTCGGGACTGGAATATTTTGAAGATCGCACCTCGTTCAAAAAATGATATGCGCCCAACTTCCAGCTCCAGAGAAGCTCCAAGCGTCCAAGCGCCAATTTTAAAACATCCGTCCGGCGCTTTTGGTGTTTGGGATTTCTCTGGAGCTTGGTGTTTGGAATTTGGAGCTTTTCACGGCACCACCATCACGCGATAAAACCTCTGCGCGTCGGACGAGGTCGAATCACTCGTGCTCGCCGTGACATCATTGGCCGTCACATCGGGCGGCAAATCCGTCCAGTTCGTTCCCGTCAAATTCGTGTTGTATTGCACACGATACGTCTGTCCCGGAATGGTGCTCCACGTGATGGTCAGCACGCCATTCGACACCGCACCCGCCGAGAACGACGGCGGGGGCGCAACGAACACCGCAAACGAGTTCGACGCGCTCAAATGCTGCGCGTTCACCGCCCACGGGTTGTAATCCGTCACCACCACGGTCACCGTGTTCGTCGTGTTCACGAAGGAACTGTCCGGCGTCCATGAGAAAACTCCATTGGTCGAATTTATTACGGCGCCGCCCGGACCGGAGCCCAGGCTGAACGTCAAGGAATTCGTCGGAATATCCGGATCCGTCGCCGCATTCGTGACGTTCAAAGTCATCCCCGCGTGAATGGCGCGGTCCGAAACCGGCGCGAGCACGGGCGGCTCATTGCTTTCGAGCACCACCACGTTAAAAGTTTGGGCCGCGCTCATCGGCGGCGTGCCGTTGTCCGTCACAATGACCGTAATCGGGTTCGTGCTCGGCCCCTGCGCTTCCGTCGGCACCCACGTGAAGACTCCGCTGCTCGCGCCGACCGCTGCTCCCGCAGGCGCGTTGCTCAAACTGTAGGTTAACGTCTGCGCGGGCACGTCGGAGTCCGTCGCATTGTTCGTAAACTTCAGCATGCTCTTCTCGAGTATCGCGAAATCAGGAACAGTGGTCAGCACCGCCGAATGATTCACCGGATTCACCGTCAACGTGAACGACGTGCTCGTGGTCGCCATTCCGTCGTTCACCGATAGCATAATGGTGGACGCGCCATATTGATTCGCCAGCGGAGTCAACGTCACCGTCCGGCTCGCGCCACTGCCGCCGAAAACAATGTGCGCGGCGTCGATCAATCCTGTGTTCGAACTCGACGCCGACAACCCCAACGCCGACGCCGCTGTCTCCGCGTCACCGACAGTAAACCCAATCGGGCCGGCGGACACATTTTCAGCGCTCGTAATATTCGTCACCCCGGAAATAGTCGGCGGCGTATTCACCAACATGGACGCGGCCGCGATGTTATTCGCGGCATTCGTGTCGACCGTGCCCGAAGAAACCGTTGCGCTGTTGGTCCATTGGCCCGCGGCGCTGGCCATGGCTTGGATGGTCACCGTCGCCGAAGCCCCGTTCGCTAGGGTGCCGAGTGAGGCGGTGAAGGAATTTCCATTATTGCTCCACGTGCCCTGGCTGACGGATGCGGTCGTGAACGTCAAACCGGCCGGCAACGTGTCCGCCACGACAACCGAACTGGCCGCATTCGGCCCAAAGTTCGTGACGTTCAGCGTAAAGGTTACATTGCTGGAAAGATTTATCGCCGCGGGCGAAACCGATTCGCTCTCGGCGAGGTCCGCCACGCTCCCGGAGCAACACGTGACGTTGCTGACCACGACGGAATCGATATACCAGCCGGTGCTGCTGAGGCTGTTATCGGTGCCGCAAAGCCAGCGGAACTGAACCGTTTGGCCGGAGGCCGCCGTGGGCAGAATGACGACCGTAGTGATGAAACCGCCTGAATTTCCGCTCCACGCCTGCCGGCCACTCAGCGGATTGCTGTGGAGAGAACTCAGGATCCGATTGTAAGCGCCGGTCACGAAAGTCCCGCCGGCCGTCTGAATATCAGTAAACGCACCCGAGCCGATTTTAATTTCCAAAACGCCGCCGTCATAACCCGTGGTGTTATTGACCGAGCTCGCCTCCAGATTGTAACTGTTCCGGAAGCTAAGCGTGCCGGGCGGACCGACCGGAATGGTGATGCTCGCGCTGATCAGCGCATTCGACCCCACGGAAGCCGCACCCGCCGTAAAGGCCGAATTCGGCGCGCTATCCTGAACCGATCTGGTCGTCACCCAACCGGACTGTCCGCCGCCGTGGGTGGTTGTCCAACCCGTCGGCAGCGCCGGTGCCGTCACGCCGTCAAAATTTTGCGCAAAGCTCGCCCCCAGGGTGCCGATCGGCAGGCTGAATGTGACGGTGCCGAGATTCGCCGCGCCGTCCTGCAACTGGAACGTCGGCGTCACAGTCCCGCCGCACGCACTCAGCGCGGTAAAACTAAACGCCCGCCCCGCCGCCGGACCGTTGGTCACGAGTGCCCCGTAATTCTGCGGCCCGCTCGGCAATCCCACGCCGTTCGTCGCCAGCAGCGTCACGACCAGGTTGGTCGTGTTCGCCAGGCCGATGTTATTGAGCGCAAAATTGACCGTCACCGCCTCGCCGGAATCGATCGCGCCATTGGTGGGGAAACAACCCTCGGCCACCAACGTCGTGCCCGCGCCGGCTATCACCGGGGCGATCACCAGCGGCGCGAGCGCGTTAATCAAGTTCGTCCCATTCGGCGTGCCCCAACCCGTGCACAGGTCGTAGCCGGCAACCGCCGGATATTTGTTGGGACTGCTGGAACTGAAATTATTTCCGGTCGTGACGTCATGAAAAATCGAAGTGTAATTCGGATTCGATTTGCCAATCGCGTAGATCGCCGGATTGATGAAACCCAGCGGCGCGCGACCTCCCATCGCGGCCTGTTGATTCACCAGCGCCATAAAACCCGCCCATAACGGCGACGCGCAACTCGTCCCGCCGAACGTGCCCGTCGAGCCGTTGCCGTAAATCACATACACATTGTCGCCCGTCAGCGCGACATCCGGCACGTTCCGCATCGTGGTCGAACCAAGATTTGCCGTCATGCTGATGCCCTGCTGGTAAGGCGGAATCGCATACGTGGTGCTCACCCCGCCGCTGCTGCCCGTATAACTCCCCTGGTTGAGTCCCCAATTCCACACCGTCTCTGAAACATATGCGCCGCCCGGCCCGGTCGTCGTCAAAGTCGTCGCGCCGACCTGCGTGATGTTGGTGCTGTCGGCCGGAAAATCAATCGCCCCCGTGAACGCGTCGGAATCGCCGCTCGCATCGAGAAACGTTTGCCCTTGCAACGCCATTTGTAGAAACACCTGCTCGGACGTCGGATCGGGAGAACCGCCGCCCCACGAGCAGCTCAGTTGTTTGGCCAGGTTGTCATTCGCCATGCGGCTCAACAGGTCCACCCACGGGCTGGGATTCGGCGCTTCGTAAACGATAATTTTCGAAATCCCCGGCGCCATGGACAAAACCATTTCAATGTCCAACGAGACCTCACTAACACCGCTGCCGGGCGTGCTCACGCCGCCGTCGACCGGTACATTCTGCAACGTGACACTCGACAATCCGGCCTGGCTCTCGTAGGTCGCGATGTCGTTCGCGTAATATCCGTCAAACTGCAACAGCCCCACACTTTGTCCCGCGCCGGTCAGGGAGCCGACCGAATACGCCGCGCGAAAATCATTTCCGAGATAAGCCCCTCCCGGCCCGGAACCCGCCTGCGGCGTCGCATTCGCAGCCAGCGTTGCCGGCTTCTCCTTGAGTTTCGGATGCGGCAGGGAATAATCGTCCAATCCGCTGATGTGCAAAACCGGAACCGCCAGGTCCAGCGTCGGCTCGGTATCGGGCGCATGGAAAACGCGCGCCTCGCGCGGATGTTGATACGTCCGCATGGTGAGATGGAAAGCTTTCTCAATATTCGTGACCGGCGCTTCCACATCCACAACCATGCGATTCGGATGAGTCGCCGTGACATTGAACCCGTTCTGGTTCGCATAGCGAATCACCGCCTGGTAATCCTCCTCCGTCGGGCCAAACCGCGCCGTGAATTCCTCCGGCGTTAAATAGTGATGGAAGTTCGAACTATTGGGATCATAGATCCGTTGCAGTAGATTGGTCAGCTCGTCCGAGTTGCGCAAAGGCAGCCCGATGGCCAATCTCAGCCGGTCAGAACCGTTCTCCTGCCCCAGCGGCGCTAGCCTCGCTACCGCGGCGGGAATGTGGCCGGGCAATTTTTGCGAGGGAGCATTTTGCGCGAACGAGGAGCCGGTTAGTGCAACGACAAAAAGAATTGCCCAGGAACCAAGCCTCGCGAGTTTGTTTAGTTTTTTGGATGAATTAGACGAGAACACACGAATTTACAGCTTAACATTGAAGTACGCAGTTTTTCACTCTCCTTGAGGCGATTTATCAATAATTTGACTATTTTAGGAAGATAATCAAGCAGGTCGCGGGCCAAAATCCGCTTAAGAGTCTATAACAAAATGAGGAACGGGCGCGTT
>DASXHY010000525.1:0-3952 GCA_036488095.1 Verrucomicrobiia bacterium
GAGATAGATTCCCGTCTGCAACTGCGCGGGAGTGATGCCGATTGCGGAAAGCCGCCTGGCAATAACCCGTTTCTCAAGCGGCGACCATAACAATACCCACACAAAAACCAACTGAATCACTCCGACACCCCCAATGAGGGGCAAAAATCCGGCCAATCCTGAAGTCACCCCGAGGTCGGTAAGAATCGGCGTCAGAAATGCCGATGCCAGGAATCCCGTTCCCATGCCGATGCACAGCAGCACGAACAGATTCGCAAACCACATTTTTACTTTTATCGCCGTCCAAATCTGCCGGCTGAAATCAAACGTCAGGCATTGCGTCAACAAGGCCAAAAAATAACCGCCTATGCCAATCGCGAGGAAAAACACCGCCAGGAATGTCATCACGAACACGTGGGCAAAAAGGTCAACCTTGTCGCCGGTCAACGAAACCGACGGCCTCGTTTGCGCGCGATGTTTTTCCACGGTCGCCCAAAGGACGATCCAAAAACAAATCGTGCCCACGACTAGCAACCACGTGCGCAGGATTTTTATCCAGCTCTTTTTATTTTGTGACGGCTGTTGCGTGGTTTCCGTCGTCATAAACTTTATTGGATTGAGCTGCTCAACATCACCTTCACCGTCGAACTCTTCCCCGGCCCCAGCACAACCTTGTTCGCGTTCACATTCCCGGACTCCACGCACACCATTTTCTGATACTCATCGTTCCCAAAATCGGGCATCTGTTGCGCCTTCGCAATCCACGGATTCCAAACCACCGTCGACGCGGAATTCTCCTTCGCGATCCGAATCACCCGCCCCAGCGCGCCGTCCTGAATCTCCACCGTGCCGCGCGCGTCTAGATAAACCCGGTCCACTTCCGACGCAATCCGCATCGCTTCCTCCTTTTCCGTCTTTTTCGCAAAATTCGCCACCTTGTCCAGGTATGAAATTCCTTTCAATCCCACCACGCTCGTTTGCGTGATGTCCTCCACGGCGAAATACGTGTGCAAACATTCCTCAAACTCCAGCGTCGAGTCCTTGGATTTATTGGTGACAATAAGTTCAAGCGTCAAACAATCGTTCACCGTCACCACGTACTCCGCCAAAAACGGCGGATACGTCCCCGCTTCCGGACTATCCGGCAGACAAAAACGCACACTCACAGTGCCGTCCACCGCCGGCAACACTTCCTTGATCTCCCACGGCTTGATGCGCGCGAACCCATGCGTGGGCAGCCCCTCGCGCGGCCCGAACCACGGAAAAATCACCGGAATGCCGCCGCGAATCGGCTGGCCCTTCTCAAACCGGCTGCACTGGCTCAGGAACAGCAACGGCTGCTCGCCCTGTTTTTTGAAATTCGTCACATGCGCGCCGTGCAGATAAATCTCCGCCGTGCTCCACATCGTTGTAATCTCGACCATCGGCAACTCGCCCCGCCCATCGAGAAAAGTCACGCGCGCGGGCGCCCGGTTTTTGGAAGTGTTGGCCATAATAATTCGTGCGGCAGATTAACAACTCGTCCCGCCTCACAATACCGAAAATTCCTCGGAAGCCAACTCACAAATTTTTTACAATTCTTTTGCCCGCCCCTGACACTTCCTTTGTCGATTCGAGCCAATGTTTCCCGTGTCACTAAACAGCGGTGCTAAAATGCCGACGGCAACAACTCAAAACCATTGCGCCTTCGCACCTTTGCGTCTTTGCGTTAAAAGCCTTCTGGATAGTTACGGCTTTGAAACAAGCTCCTGTCCAAATTGATGCCATTTCTTTATGCTCACCCAGCGATGCGAAAAGTAGCCCTGGTCTTTGTCCTCGCAGTCCTCGCGCCCAGCCTGGTGCTCGCCTGGCTCGCTCTCCGCACGTTGCGCGACCAGCAGTTTCTGCTCGAACGCCAGGAATCTCTCCTCTACCAGAAAGTCACCGACACACTCGCTCAAAATGTCTCCGGCCAACTCGCCCAACGCCAGCAGGAATTCAGCGCCCAGGTCGAAAATCTCGTCGCCACTAATGGCGCGCGCGCCAGCGCTCTGGAATTTAACAATCAAATCCGCGCCCAATGGCCGCTGGCCGATGTCGGCTTCAGCGTCGCGCTGGTCAGCCCCACCTCGTGCAAAGTCACCTGCCCGCTGCCGAACTCCGGGCCGGAGGCGCAGAGATTCCTGGTGGACAACGGCGCGTTCCTTGGGAACGAGGAATCCGCCGAAGTTTATTGGAACGTAAACAGTAAAAACGGATTCCAAAATTCATTTTCCGATAATAATGCAGACTCCCTTGCCTCACAGAACAGTTTTAACAACACACAAGCCCAGCAAACGCAGCAAAAATCGTCTTCCAAAGCGTCTCCAGGCGCCAACACCGAACTCTCCAATCAGAAGCTTTACTCCAAACAGACCCGCGCCGTCAGTCCCCAAAACTATCAACCGCAGGCCGCTCAAAAGGCTCTTGATCCGCAGGACGCCAATTTGTCCAAAGTCATTCCCGCCGAAGCGGAGTTCCGCCAACTCGTCGGCGATGGCACCGACGGCATGCTCGCCCGTTTTCTCCAGAACAAACTCAAACTCATGTTCTGGCACCGCCCGACTCGCGATCCCGGCTTTGTTTTCGGCGCACAATTAAATCTGAACCGCCTCGTCAACGATCTTCACGCCACGGTCCAGCCCGACCCGGCGTTGCGCGACGAAATCTGCGTCGCACTGCTCGATGACAATGCGAAACCAGTTGCTTTGTCGCGCCCGGATTTTCACGCCGTCTGGAAACGCCCCTTTGTCGCCACCGAAATCGGCGATGCCCTCCCGCATTGGGAAATTGCCGCGTATCTCGTCGATCCCACCCGCATCACCTATGATGTTTGCATCGCAAACATCATTCTGGGTGTTTTGATCGGGATCATGGTCCTCGCCATCGGCATCGGCGGCTGGCTCATCGTCGCTGATCTGAATCGTCAACTCGCACTCGCCCGCCAAAAAACCGATTTCGTGAGCAATGTCTCGCACGAACTCAAAACACCGCTCACGTCCATTCGCATGTTCTCCGAATTGCTCGCCGAACAACGCGTCGCCGATCCCGCCAAACAACGCTCCTACCTCCAAATCATCACCGCCGAAACCGCCCGCCTCACGCGCCTCATCAATAACGTCCTCGATTTCTCCCGCATGGAACGCGGCGAAAAAAAATACAATTTCCGCGAAGCCGACCTCGTCCAAATCGTTCGCGAAACAGTCGAAACCTATCGCCCGCACTTGGAAAACAGCGGCTTTCAATTGGAATGCACTCTGCCGGCCGGCGAATTAACCGTCCGCGCCGATACCGACGCCATCGCTCAGGTCATCGTCAATTTGCTTTCCAACGCCGAGAAATATTCCAATGGCGAAAAGAAAATCACCATCGAAGCGAGCCGCCGCGACGGTCCCCTGCCCTGCGCCGAAGTTAGAATCCTCGATCACGGCCCCGGTGTGCCGCGCGGCTGTGAGGAAAAGATTTTTGAGAAATTCTATCGCGCCCACGATTCATTGAGCAGCGGAATCCAGGGCTCCGGCCTCGGCCTCACACTCGCCCGCCAAATTGCCCGCGCCCACGGCGGTGACGTCATTTACGAACCGCGCAAAGCCGGCGGAAGCTCCTTCTCCCTCCGCCTGCCCCTGAAAATGAACTGAACCACGAATGAAAACGGACAAAATAATTCCACAGAAGCAAATAAATGAAACAAGGTCCTCTGCTTGCTCCGCTTCCTCCTGTTCAATTTCCCTGCCCCGTTCTCATTCGTGTTTATTGGTGTCCATTCGTGGTTAAAAAATGAAAACCAAAATCCTCATCGTCGAAGACGACCCGCACATCCTGCTCGGTCTCGAAGAAGTTCTAAAAAGCGAAGGCTTCGACGTCGCCTCCTGCAACCGCGGCGACCACGCCCTCGACTGCGCCGCCAAACACAAGCCCGCGCTCATCCTCCTCGACGTCATGTTGCCCGGCCTCA
>DASXHY010000537.1:0-3099 GCA_036488095.1 Verrucomicrobiia bacterium
GCCGCTGATCAGCGCCACGCCGCCCACGAGCAGGAGCGGGCCGAAAACAATCCCGGTGCAATAAATCTGGATGCGGCTGAGCCAATTGCGTCCGCGCGTGACTCCCCAGATGTCGTTAAACGTCGATTCGATGCTGCCCAACATGCGAATGCCGACCAGGACGAGTAAAATCGCTCCGGTTACTCCGAGTGTGCCGCTGCGGGTATTGCTGACGAATTCGTGAATGCGCCGCTCGGCTTCCTTTTGGGTTTCCGCCACCTTTGTGTCGGCTGGTGGCGTTGATTCGTTGGTGGCGGTTATGGAACTGCTCGCTATGTTGTTGCTTGCCGATTCAGAACTGTTGGTTGAGGCGGCTTCAGCCGGCGCATTGGTTATATCCGCAGAACGGACTGGCGTAGCATTGGTATCCTCGGGTTTTGCGGCGGCGTTGGTGGATGAGCCTGTAGTGCCGGGGGGCGCATTGGTGAGCGCAGCCGGGGCCATCATGCTGGAGATGAGTTTATCAACCACGCGATAAACCTGGTCTTCGCCCTTTTTCTTCAAAAGGCTGCTGGTGATGCCTATTGCCACCGCCAGCATCGGGATCAAGGCGAGCAATGTTGTGAACGACAGGGCCGACGCGCGGATGGGGCAGCGATTGCGATTAAAGCTTTTAACAACGAGTACCCAAAAGTGAAGGAATTTGTGAAGGCGCGACAATTCCTGGTCGGCATGGAAACTCTCATCCCACAATGTCAGCGCGTCCTGCTTGAGTTTCCGGAGCCTGGATTTGTTTATCGCCATGCGCGAAAACGGTAACAAGAGAGGGGGCGAGGGTCGAGGGTCGAGTGGCGAGGTCGAGGGCCAGGCGTAGCGGAGCGCCGGTCTCCGACCCGGCACGTTTCTAAAATGACGAATGACGAATGGATGGCATGCTCTCCGGCACCCCTGTAAAAATTCGTGTTAATTCGCGCAATTCGCGTAAAGTCCGCAACTTCGCTGTTCGTTTGGCACGATGACGAATTCACGCAACACGCAACACGGAATACGCAATACACTCACCACTTGTCACGTACAACTTCCCGCTGTTACTCTGGACGTATGTCACGAAAGGCAGACTCCGGCTCTTCGCGCGGTTTTGATGATATCATCGGCGTGGTGTTGCTCCTGGCAGCGTTGTTATTGCTGCTGGCGCAATTGTCTTTTGACGCCCATGACATCACCTATTTATACAAGCCGCCCATCCGCCCGGCGCATAATTTCATCGGACCGCTGGGCGCGTATATTGCCTGGTGGGTCTTTTTGTTGCTGGGAGTCGTCGGCTATTTTTTGCCACTTCTGATCGCCGTATTTGGCGCGGCTTACATGTTCGGCTTTTTGCATTATCTCCGCGAACGCTTAAAATGGTCGCTGCTTTGGTCGTTCGGCCTCCTCTTGTCGCTGACGGGATTGCTTTTTCTCGCGGACCGCGGTGGAATTCTCGGAAAATTGCACGAGAGCATCGGCGCGCCCAGCGCCGGCGGGACCCTTGGATATTTGACCTACGGGGAATCCGCACGTTACCAGTGGGGTTTTTCGCTGCTCGGCCCGATTGGCGCGACGATTGTTTACGCGGCACTTTGCCTGGTGAGCGTGCTGTTCCTGACGGCGTTTCAACTCGGCGATTGGCTGCGCAATCGTGTGGAAGGCGCTGGTGAAAAATCCACCGCCGCGACACCCGAGGAGGCCGTGCTGGAACGCAAGGCGCGCGACTTGCAGAAACAGGCGAAGAAACTTCAGGAGGAAGTTGACCGCACCGGGGAGCGCAGCGGCATTGGCGCGGACATGCAGCCGGTGCCGGAGCCGACCGTGCGCGATCTGAGCGTGCCGCAATCCAAGCCGCGCGCGAAGAAAACCGCCGTGCCCGAGCCGGTGAAGGAAATTGCGCCGGCGGAGTTGGTTGAAGTAATTCCCGCGCGGGAAGTCGCCGCGGCGACCACGGCGGATGTTTTAGGAAAAGCGACGGAAACCAAACCTGAAGAAAAAGCCGATGCCAAGGCGGACACGGACGATAAGCCTGCGGACAAACCCGGCGAGCCGGCACCTGAACCAATTGTACACATCGCCGACGGGTCGGTCCCGGCTCCGCTGCCGAAACCGAGGCTCACGCCGCGCAAGCCGAAGCCGATTACCGTTGCGTCCACGCCGTTGATTGGAAATTACCAACTGCCCGCGCTCGATTTTCTGCAGCACCCGGACCTGACGGTGAAACCGACGGAGTCGAAGGAAGAATTGATGGCCAACGCTCGCCTCATGCAGCAGACGCTGGGGCAGTTCGACATTGATGTGTCGCTGGGTGACATCACCAAGGGGCCGACGATTACGCGGTATGAATTGCACCCCGCGCCGGGCGTGAAGCTGGAAAAAATCACCGGTCTTTCGAACAACATCGCCGCCGCACTGAAGGCCGAGCGCATTCACATACTCGCGCCGGTGCCGGGCAAAAGCTCGGTCGGCGTGGAGGTGCCAAACGCGGTGAAGACCAAGGTCATCATGCGCGATTTGCTGGAGTCGGAGGAGTGGCGCAATACAAAGTGCAGAATTCCGCTGGCGCTTGGCAAAGATGTCTATGGTCATCCCATCGTGGCGGACCTCGCGGAAATGCCGCACTTGCTGATTGCCGGCAGCACGGGTTCAGGAAAATCGGTTTGCATCAATGCGATCATTGCCTCGTTGCTCTACAAATTTTCGCCCGATCAATTGCGTTTCGTGATGATCGACCCCAAGGTGGTCGAGTTGCAGCATTACAACGCGCTGCCGCACCTGGTTGTGCCGGTCGTGACCGACCCGAAAAAAGTCATCCTCGCCTTGCGCTGGGTCGTGAACGAGATGGAAAAGCGTTACCAGATTTTTGCAAAAGTCGGCGTGCGCAACATCGCCACTTTTAACTCGCGCCCGAACAAAAAAATTGTGCCGCAAGAGCCGGAGCTTCCACTGATGGCCAGGAAGGAAAAGGTGGAACCGGGCGCGGAAGGTTTCGCGGTCGAAGTGGATGAGGAAATCGTGGTGCCGCGCGAGGATGACATCGTCATCCCCGAAAAACTTTCTTACATCGTGGTGATCATTGACGAGTTGGCGGAC
>DASXHY010000569.1:0-9520 GCA_036488095.1 Verrucomicrobiia bacterium
CGTCAAAGGCCTCCGCCATGCGAAAAAAGAACGGAGTTTCGTTGGCGATATTTTGCAAAATCCAGCCGTGAGGTGCGATGCGCATCAGATTTCCCATCGAGGCGAAATCCTTTGTTGAAATTGTCTCCATAGTGCGGGCATCGGCGGCCGGTTCGCTCTTGAAGGCGGCGGCAACGGGAGTCATCAGATGAACTTCAGAAAGTTGCTTTTCCAAATCGAGAAGCTGCGCGTCCTGCCACGTGTGCATCTGAATGCCTTTTCCAATGACCTCCACGTACAGACCGGAAACGGCGACGTTTATCATGGCAGCCACAAGCGTCACGGGTTTGCCCGTGGGCTGGGCATCGAGCAAATGGCTGAGGCCATGGATAAGCGTCATGTCCTCGAGGGCTTTGTCCGGCTCGTGCAGGATGCCGTGACAATGCGCGCGCTGCGCGAGCGTGCGAGCCAGTTCCCGAATCGCGACAAAATTGGGGATGGGCACAGTCAGCCCTTGTGAATAATTACCTTCCATGCGGGAATCGGGGCGCTTCAACGCGTCGCTGATGAGATCGAATTGTGGCTGAAAGTGATCGCTCCACTCCAGATAAGCGCGGGCGTCGGTTTCGGTGTCGATCGTTTTGCCCGAACCCCACACTGGAAAATTCGTAGGGCTGCGCAATAGTCCGCTCAGTTCACTGGTGCCCCGCCCCACAAACCATTCCTGCATTTTGGGCGCTTTGAAGACGTTTTGATCGTCAGGCACCGGCGGGGGGATGAATTTATCCCAATTCAGCTCAAAGCCCCTGGCCTGGAGCTCTCGGCGGCAACGGGCCAGGGCGCGTTGCCCACGCCAATCTTCCTCGGCGTAAAAAAGGGCGACGATCGTCACCAATATGGCCGCGGAAAAGAACCATCGACGCAAAACCCAACTCATTCCCCGGCGCGTGCGCGGAATAAGTGATAAAACCAAGCCAGGGAGCGCGAGGACAAAAACGGCGGCCAACAGGAACATGATGCAAAACAATCGAGAGTCCTCGTGGTGACGACTGTGAGCATCGATAAAGCCCACTATGAACCAGCCGAGCAGTGAAAGAGCCGTCAACCACGCGAAAGTTCTGCGGGGGCTGCCCCAAATTTTCCACCAAAAGCTTTTTGGTTGTTCCTCCATAAATCATGCCATTGCGGTCGTCCCACGCCACTCGCTGCGCGGTTGCGGATTAAAGCGTCGCGGTTTGTCCGCGTCATTTGCCGGGCTGTTGTTCCCTATCAATTCCACTAGTGTTTGCTCCCGGTCTTTCAATGTCATCATTACATTGGCGGATTTGGCTGCCGGCACTTGCGCCAGCATCGGTGAACCGCCGTGCGACGCTCCATGCAATGCGAAAATCAAAATCCAGACGCAGCCCAAGCCTGCCCAGGCTTTGGCGTTCGGCCACAAGATAGTTGAGAGTTGATGGCTGAGAGTTGAGAGCCAATGCGTGTTTCGAGTTTCGAGTTTCGGGTTTCGGGTTGACGCTTCGGCGGCGCGCAAAATATCGGCGCGCCATGCCTCCGGAACCTGCCGGAGAGGCTGGCGCTGAAGTTGTTTCTCGAAGTCGTCGGTGTTCATTTGATTTCTTCGTAAAGAGGACGCAGGCGGTCGCGCAATTTGTCTATGCCATAGCGATAGCGGCTGGCGGCGGTATTGAATGAGATGTGCAGGGCTTCGCCGATTTGCTCGAAGGTGAGGTTCTCCCACAGCTTCAAATGCACCACGGCGCGCTGGTCGACGGGCAATTCGGCCAGGGCGCGCGACAAGGATTCGCGAAAGGCCGCCTCGTCGGGATTTCCGGCAGCGGCGAAAATGGATGAAACCTCTTCGCCAAGTTGTTCGTGATATTTTTGCCGGGTTCCGCGCCGGCGCATAAGGTCAATGGCCGCGTTGTGCGCCAGCCTTATCAGAAATGCGCGCTCGTCCCGCGCCCCGCGCAACAAACCCAGATCGCGCGCCAGACGGCTGAAGATTTCCTGGAGCAGATCGCGGGTGTCATTTTCGTCGCGGGTGAAATTAAGCAGGAACGCGAACAGCGCCTGGGCGTGTTCGTCATAGAGCCGCTGAAGGTCAGACTCGTCCGGCATCGCTTGTATATCAATGACGCGCCGCACGGCAGAATTTGTCTAGCAAGAAGATTTCTGAACACGACGACACGGAACGCAAAGACGGGAAGGGATTTTGGACAGAAGGAAACGAAGAAAACTAAGGGCGAATCAGTCCTCTTAGCCGGAACGATTCAGATTGAACCGCAGATGGACGCCGATTAACGCAGATTTTGAAAGAGGTGAAAGCTCTTTTCTCTTGCAGAGATATGCCCACTGAAAGGTGATTCGGATGACCAATAAGGCAGATGCATTTTTCTGGTTTCCATCTGCGTTTATTGCGGTTGTCCAATTGCATAGTTCCGGCTTAGTTATCTTCGTTTGCTTCTGTTGAATTATTTCGCCGGGCACGTCCATACCCAATCGCCGTTGTTCGGATCATCGTGCGGCGTGCTGCCGGGGGTCAGGGCCGGGACGCCGCCGTCGTCACGCAGGTTCCAGCCGATGGAATAAAGCATATAGGTGCCATCGGTTTTCTTTTGGTAACGCAATGGATTCCCGTCAAACAGGTCGTTGGGAATTTTTGAAATGGACTTTGGTGTAAGCGCCCCGAGCGTGTCCGGCAAATCGTGATGTTCCATGCGATAGCGCTCCAGGGCGCAGGCCACCCGCGTTTCATCCACCAAAGTTTGCGTGCGTGCCGAGCGTTGCGAGGCCTTGTTGAAAGCGGGCAGCAGCAGCTTCGCAAATATGTTGTAAGGACCCATGCGGCGCTTGGCCAATTCTCTCATCATTACGTCGCCGGGTTTTGGCAGGACAAGGCGGTTCGATTCATCTACCGAAGGCAGGATATAATCCCGATAACATTCGCCAATGAGGAGCATGTTTTGACGATACCATCCGCCGGGCATCCAGTTGAAGAAGACGCCGCTGCTTTGGCTCGAATCGGACATTTCAGCGATCAGCCCCCCGCGATGCTGCCGGAAGTATTCGAGATTGGCCAGACTCAACGACCGCTCACCCCGCATCGTGTATTTGTAATCAGCAAGCAAATCGAGGCTCGCCAAATATTTTTCGAATTCAACCAACTCGGCATCCGTCCAGGCGTGCCGGGCCAATCCCTCGCGAACGCCTTCCAGCGCGGCGTTCAGACATGCCAATCGCACGAGGTGGTCGATCAAAAACGGTTCGCCACGGACGGAATCCGCCATGTGGAAGCCGAGTTGCAGGTCCGCAAAGGCGTCGGCGGTGCGGTGGTCTGCCAGTTCGGCCACTGCCCGCAAGTCGCAAACCTGGCTGATGCCTTTCACGCTGGTGAGATGCGGCAACAAAATCGCAGAAGGAGGTTCGTGATGGTAGTCAATCGCGAAACGCGACGCGGACCGCGATGGCGCCGCCTCCCGCAATTCTCTCAGGTCAGGCTCGAATTTATTGAGCGCGGTCAAAACAACTTCGGCAGCGTTGCCCGGGGTGGCGGTTTGCGGGTAATTCGTGTTCCCGCGATAAAAATCCGCCACGACATTTAGGTCGATCAAGGTATCCGGCGCGCTACTGCCTATTTCCGGCGCTTTCGCTTTCGCATGATCCCTGCCCAAATCAATCCGGATATTTGAAAGATGCTCGTAAGCGTTGGTATCGAGCCAGCGGAGTCCGTTGGTAGTCTGCTCATAATCAAGGGCCGCGCGTAACAGGGGAGTCACGGCGAAATTTTCGTCGTCCGGCACCATTGGCGGAATGAAATCCGCCAGGTTGAATTTTTCGCCATTCGCTTCCTCGATGCGCTTGAATTTGTTCCAGGCCAATTTCCCCCGGACATCCTCCTCGACGTAAAAAAGAACAATAAGCAGCACCACGGCAGCGATGCCGATAAGAAACCGGCGCCGCGCGCTGCCGGCAATCTTTGCAGATTCGGGGGCGATATTCATAAACTCTATTAGTGCTTAGACAAAAGCGACGGCGGTGCCTCACGGTTGAAAACGAGCGAAGCGGACTTTGTTTCCTTCGTTTCCTTCTGTTGAAACCGTCTTCATCCGAGCAGGGCAAACATCTAAATTCTCATTAACACCGTGGCTTTAGCCCGGTGGTATAGCGATGGTTAATATATTCTTCAGCCGTTTTAACGGCTTTGCGCGGACCGATCAGAAGCCGTTAAAACGGCTGAAGGCGCTTTCGGTCAATCCTGCCACCGGGCTAAAGCCACGGTGTTAATGAGAGGAACAACAAACAAAGGATTTAAGATGCGTGCGCCCTGTCCATCCGAGCCACAGTGTTATTCCGCATTTGACATCCGTGCTATAAACAAAGCGTCGAAAGGAGAGAGAAAGGGACAAATGAAAACAGGAAAAAACTGCCACCGGTTCGAACCGCCGCCCCTGTATTTTCGCGGACTAAAGCCGCAGCGCCCGCATCCCCCAACCCCGCAATTTTCCTCAATTTCCCTGAAATTTCCCTCAATGTGGGTCGTTGATTTTGCCGATGATTGCTAATAATTGCTGTAAATTGCTGGGTGGAAAAAAAAGGGAGTCCCGCAAAGGAATCACCGAGCATTTACAAAATTCATTTTCTCGCATGGCGACCAGGATTCCATATCTGCGCCCCCTTTCCTGTTTGTTCGCAAGCCGCGCTTGCAATCCTCCCCGGGCCACTCCATGCTGAAGATGTGAACAATTCGAGTCCCTCCAATGGGGCTGACGTGACGGAATGAGTACATTACCTGATAACGAACTGGATTTGGAAAAGCTTTTCCTGCCCGCCTGGGCGCAAGAGCCGGCCTCAGCTAAACAATACGCCAATTACAAAGGCGGCGGCGAGGACCGCTCCGACCGGCGCGAGCGTCGCGGGGGACCGCGTCCGCCCCGCCGCGATGGCGCTCCAGGTGGCGCCCCGCGTGGGAACCGTCCGCCAGGCGAACGCCGCGGACCGAGTCCAGGCCGTGAAGGCGGCCGCGGCAAACCGTTCGGCCAGGGCCGGCGCGATTTCGATCGCGGCGAGCCGCGCGAACGCCGTGAAACGCCGCCTCCGCTGCCGGAAATCAATGTCTCGCTCATGCCCGACGAGAAGGGCGTGGAGTCATTGGCGCGCCAGATCAAGGTGACAGCGCGGGCTTACCCGTTGTTCGATATCGCACGATTGATTTTGCAAAAGCCGGAGCGCTATTCGGTCGCGTTCAGCGTGAAGAAAAACGTCGAAGGCAAGGCCATCCAACCGCTGTTTTCGTGCGCCCTCGACGATACGTTGTGGCTGTCTGAAGATGAAGCCGTGGCGCACGTTCTCAACAAACATTTCGCCACGTTCTATCAATCGGAACGCACCGCGACCGAGCCGCCCAAGGGCAAATACACTTTCGTCGCCCAATGCGGTATGAGCGGCGTGATTCTCGGTCCGCCGAATTATCACGATTACCAAAACCAGTTGCGTAAGCTGCACACGGAACGTTTTTCGCGGATGCCTTTCGAGGCCTTCAAATCGCGCGTGAGAATTGTTTCCGATGAAGCGGTCGTGAAAAAATGGATCGAGGAACGAAGCTGGAAAACGGAATACGTGGCCCTGAACATTCCCGAACCCGTCCGGCTCGACAGCCGCGAGGCGGTGGAGAAACATTTCCGCGAGACGCACAAGGAAAACATCATCAAGCCGGTGGAAAACCACACGCTCAATGGCGTCGCGGCGCGCAATTTGCGCAGCCCGGGCCTGACGTGGCTGGTGCGGCAATCGTGGGAGGACCAGAAGCGGTTTCCGTTGCAGCTCGCCACGACGCTCAGCCAGCAGTTCGCCTCGCAAGGCCTGCAATTTTTCAAAGTCAACAAGACGGTCACGCATGTGTCCGTCGCGCGTCCGCATTATCTGGATTTGGAAACCACGCCGGTCTCGGAAGGCGTGAAGCGCATCGTTGATTTCATCAACGCGCATTCCAAGACCACGCGGCGCAAATTGATGGAAGCCCTTGCACCGGCTCCGGCTCCCGTGCCGAAGACGGTGATCGATATTTCGCCTGCGGGAGTGGAAGCCGCTCCGCAACAGGCGCCGCAAGAAGTCCCCGCGCCGCCTGCGGCTGAACCCAGCGCGGAACAAACCGCTGTGATTTCGGATTTGCATTGGTTGATCCATCAGGGTCACGTGATTGAATTTGCCGATGGCCGGTTGGAAACGGCGAAGAAGCCCGTGCCCAAACCGCCGAAACCGGAAAAGAAGCCGGCCCCGGCAGCAGAAACTCCCGCGAGCGGCGAAGCAGTGCCAGCAGCGGAGCCAACTTCCGAAGCTGTGCCCGCGCCCTCCGAGCCTGCGCCGTCGAACCCGGATTTGCTATCCGTGGCCGAAGACGTGGCGGCGGTGACGCATTCCGCCGACGCATCTCCCGAGCCCGCGACGGAACAGTCCGCGGAGCAGCCTGCCGAAACGCCAGCCGCCTCCACCGAACCGCAGCCTTAGTGGCACGGGCGTCTCGCCCGTGCAATCGAAGCATACAGTGAGCCGCCCGTGCCAACTCGGTCGGAGGCCTTTCCACGTCAAAAAAGGTTGAATAGTTCCCGAAGGATGGTAAAAACTTTGGCGAGAGGAGGAAGAAAGGCGAAATGGAATGCCAAAGGAAAAATTGGGGAAACCAAACCGATTCAAATTCGCCCCCTTGGCGCGCTGAAGCGCAGCGAAGGCGGCTCAACCCTCGATTCCCGACCGTTACCATCGCAACCCGAAACCCAAAACTCGAAACTCGGAACCCGGAACCGGCCAAGTCGCCCTCAGTCGCCCCAAGTCGCCGCTAAATAATTTTTTTTTGTTCTTTGAAATAGTGATCGGGGTTTTTCAGTTGCTTATGCTGCCGCAGCCCTGTATCAAAATAATTTGTGAATTTCCGGGAATTTTTGAAATACACAGCCGCCGGACGGCTGGTCCTCATCCCTGGCCGCTTGTTCGTGGTCGCCGGACCCTACGCTTGCCGTCAGCTCGGGCTGATGCTGCGTTGGCTGTTTACCTCCAAGGAATATTACAATCATTCCTACCACCTGACATCGCTGAACTGCGATTATCTGGCGAGCTATATTTCCGTCGTGACCGGCCATCCGCTGGCGCTGATCGAAAAATATATCGCTGAACTCCAAAACGACACGGCGTTTCGAAACACGTTGGAGCAACTGACGCTTTCCAGTCCGGCGCGGCACAGTTGCGACGTGGAACCACGCTACGGCCGGCGGCTGGGATGGTACGCGCTGATTCGCGCCACGAAACCGTCCGTGGTCGTGGAAACCGGCGTGGACCGCGGACTCGGCACGGCGGTGATTGCGGCAGCGCTCAAGCACAATGCGGATGAAGGTTTTCCGGGAATAGTTTATGCCACCGATATCGTGCCCGACTCCGGCCATTTGCTCGCGGAGCCTTACAAATCGTTCTGCAAAATTCTCCTCGGCGATTCGGTGGCGACGCTGAAGGAATTCCGCCAGCCAGTGGATGTCTTTTTGCACGACAGCAATCATGACCCGGAATATGAGTGGGCGGAATTTCTTGCGATAGAACCCCGCCTGCATCCGGCATCGCTGGTCATGAGCGACAATTCCAAGCCCAGCCCGAAACTGCGCGAGTTTGCCGCGCGCCGCGGAAAAACGTTTCTTTATTTTCAGGACGAACCGAAAAATCATTGGTGGCCCGGCGACGGAATCGGGACGACGTTCACTCCGGGGCAAACCTCTTATTTTCCCGCGATTGCAAAATCGCCAGCCGGCAAGCCGGCAGCCGAATGAGCAGCCCGCGGTCTGCCATCGTTACCGTGGCGTTCGGCCATCCCACGGAGCACCTGGATTACACCTTCTCCAGCTTTGCCATGAACCAGGGCGTGCCGCTGCACGCGTTCATTGTCGGCGCCGCTTTGCCGCAACGGAGACTGCCCAACATCGAATATCACCTGGTTGCGCCAAGCCCGGATTTTTCGCATCCACTGCGGGAAATTTATTTTCGCCGGCTGGAGTTGATTGATCAACTCGATGTGGATTATGCGCTGGTGGTCGACTCATACGACGTGTTGTGCCTGCAGCCATTGCCACCGCTGGGACAATTGCTCGGCGACGCCGACGTGGCAGCGTGCGTAGAACTTCACGGCACCCGCTATATTCTCGGCCAGGGTTGCACGAACACTTTTCTGAACGGCGGCGTATTCCTGTGGAACGTGCCACGCAGCCGCGATATTCGCACGGAAGTGGTTGCGCGCGGGCGCGGGTATTTTCGCACCGTGGCCGACGACCAGTTTTGCTTAAATGAAGTGATTCACACCAAGCACTATCACCGTCTGCGAATTCTTCCCGATCAATATAACTTCCGATGTTTCCTGGAACCGGCAAAGCAACGCGGGTTTCCGAGCGTCAAGACTTTGGATGGCGTGATGATTTACCACAATTCTACCTGCATGGACGCGGCAAAAAAGCTGCCCCCGGTCAACTCGCGCGCGGCACTGCCGAACCTTCTGGCTGATGGCCGCCCGCTGACGCCGTCCGAACAGTTCTGGCGGCGGTTCCGGAACAGGTTCAAGCCCTGGATAGTGAAATAAACAGAACGAAAAAAGTTCCGGAAATTCTGGAATTTACCGCGCACAGACTTTCGCGTTGAGCCACAGGGCGGCAAAATTATCTTCGTTCACAACTAAACCGGTTTACCACCAGAGATAGTTTGGATCCGGCGGTATGTACGCGTCGGCCAAACCGTAAGAGGGTGGGAAGGTGAAATACTCCGCGTGCTGGTCGGCAAAGGTCACGTTAAAGGCACGTTTCTCGCCATGGTTGTGCCACTGGGTGCGTTTATCGTTCAACGGCCGGTTCGCGTGGAGCGGCCAATCTCCGGCCAGAATTTTGTTGTCGGCGCGCGCGCGCGCGATGGCAGATGTTTTTACCGGCGGCCCGTAAGAACCGTCCTGCATCGCAAGGATATATTGAATGCGAAAACTGCTTTGAGCCAATTGCATGATGTAACTGTTGCCATAGGCGATCCATAGCGGTCCGGTTATGTTGCCCAAAGTGTCTCCTTTGTCCCGCGGACAGGAGAATACAGCCGGGGAAGCATAGGCGTCCAGCGGCCGATTTGTCGGCCCGCAAAGATTGGCCGAATAAATATTCGAGGCACCCAATTGGCCGCCAAATTCCGGCCAATCCAATACCAGCGGATAAGTATTGTTGTAGTCCTCCGTATAGAGGTGGGTGGCAAGTCCGATTTGGCGCAGATTATTCAAGCATTGAATCCTGGCTGCCGTATCTTTGGTCCGGGACAGCACCGGCAGAAGCAGGGCGGCGAGAATGGCTATGATCGCAATGACAACGAGCAGTTCAATCAGTGTGAACGCGCTAAGCCTCTTGTTCATGGTATCCTCTTTTGCAGATGGCTGCCCCTAAATATTTGATGTATCTTACTTTACTTATTCCGAAGGAAATGGTCAATGCTTTACTAAAACCTTATCAGGGCAGACGCATCTAAATTTGGAGTAATT
>DASXHY010000684.1:0-14012 GCA_036488095.1 Verrucomicrobiia bacterium
AACGAAGGGCACTAAGAAACATAAAACAAAGCAAAAGCGGGAACTTTTACAGGAGGGAACGGAGATAGCAGAGCAGCCTTCGGCGGGCTAGGGCTCGCCATGGGGGAAAGGGTTTTACGCGAATTGCGCGGAGGGAGGCGAATTTTTTAACCGCGGATAGACATGGATTAACCCGGATTCGGGCAGTGACGGGGTTTTGCGGAGTTTCCGTCGCTTTTCAATCTTAAAGTTCCCGAACAGGTTACTGCTCTGACGGAGGAGCTAATAACGTATGAAGTCCATACGGGAAATTCGGGGATTCGAGCCAATCGGCGAGCAAATGCAGTTCGATTGCGGTCAGACCGACAGTTGAGTTGCGGGTAAAAGAAAGCTGGCCGGGTTCGGTCTCGGTTATTTCGGTACCGCAATTTCCCAACTGCGAGCTGACCGCTCTTATCCAAGCCGTCGTCGCGGAATCAAAAGGCAATTGCGCTTTACCTGAAACAAAGCGAATGAATTGCCCCAGATGGAGCCATTGATCTACTCGAAGACCGGTGAGTTCCCAATCGTAATAAACCAGGTTCGTATGGTTGAGAATCTCTTTCAGCAGCGCGGGTGGCGGCGGCTGACTAGAGGCCGTGGGCTGAAAGTATCCGCCAAATACGAAAGCACCACCTTTTCCGTCTATTGATTGCAAGAATGGCGCGGCGTACGGAAGTCCATGCCATGAAAGCCCGTTAAAGGTTGCCGATCTTCGAAAACCGGCCAAACTGTTCGTGGCGAACCATGGACTTCCTTTCTTGAGCACCAAATCACTAAAGCGCGAAACAGCGTTGCTCGCGTCCGACAGTGGCGCGGCGAAATATGTTTCCATGGGGAAAGCACGCACTGCCCAGATGTAAAATTGGTCCGGCGGCGGTCCGATTTGGAGATTGGTCCAGGTTTTGGAGGACGACAGCCAGGGCTTGAAGCCTCGAATGGCGGTGAAACTCGTTAAATCGCCATCGATCAAATTCGTAGGAATATTCCAAGGGTCGAGCTTGACGTACGCCTTGCCTGGCAAAGTGATCTCGCCGTGTGTAAGAACATATTGCGCGCTGCCGAGAACCGTGAAATATACTTGGGGGAAATTTGAACTTTTGTTGTCGGCAAATCCCATAGCCGACGCCAAGCGTGAGAGGTCGCCGCCCGCTTCCAGCCAGGAATTCGTGACTTCGATCGGAAATGGGACGCCTTCGTGACCGATCCGGGCAAGGGTCTCATCCAGCAAGGCATTGTGGTCCTGGGCGGCGCCGACGAGGGTCCAATCGCCCGCGCGGGTGAGTTCGATGAGGTTGGGGGCGTGATGTTTTCTGAGTGACCAACCGGGGGCAGTGTTTGTGCCGGAAGGTTGCGAATTCGCGGCGGTCATGCCGGTCAGGGATTCCACGACGGCGGCGAGGTTGGTTTGCCAGAGGGCGGCGCGCTGATTGTTCAAACGAATGGCAAGCACGATTTCGTCGGCGGCGTTGGTGGAATTGGTGGCGCGCCGGATTTCCACATACGATTCTTCATTGGCGAGGTCGTCGAGGAGCGGGCGGAGGAGATTGGTGGTGGAATGATTGGTTTCGCCGTGCAGGAACCGCCAGGGAGCGACTGAAAGCTTGTCCAGGGTCTGCGCTTCGAGCTTCACGCTTTCCGGCAGGTCCCAGATTTTCATGAACGTGGCGGCGTTTGTGTCGGCCGAAATGCGGTTCTTACCGAGCCAATGGATGCGGGCGATGGTTTCCAGGGGCGCGGGGGATGAAACAGCCGGTTTAGGCGGGGCGGTCGCGGATTTTCCGCAGCCGGCGAACAGCGCGGCGAAAAGGGCCAAAGCGATGACACAACGAATCTGTCGCAAAAACATGACGGGAGTTCTTGTGCCAGAGAAACGGGCCGGTCGCAAATCGAAATACCGACAGCGAATGAGATTAAACCCGTGATTTAGCTTGCCGCCGAATAAGCAACGTTGCGGCAAGAGCGGCCAATGCCAGGACGGAGGGTTCCGGAATGGCAAAAATTATATCGGGCATGCCCCACAGCGGCGCTGGCTGTGCAGCTCCCCCTCCCGAAGGATTGGCAAAAACGCCGCTTGCGGCCGCGTAGCCTCCGGCAGCGGCGGCGGCAAAGGTGCTGAATTGATTCCCTTCCCATACAAAAAGCTGTAAATAAACCGTGTTGTTGGCAACGGTGTTGGGGACGACGAACGTGCTGCTGCCATAACCTATCTGTCCCCAATTAACATTGTCGCCGGTGATATTGTTGCCGATAACGGTCGCTACAATGTTTGTGGCCTGATCTGGGGTCGGCCCGCCAAAGAGTTGAAAGCTGACGTCTACTCCCAGCAATTTGCTGCCCGCCGTGTAACCCAAATTTCCCGCCTGCGCCGAATCATCCGTGGTGAAGATCAAACCGTTGGAAGTGACGAGAGACGAATAGACAGGGCTTCCGTTCGAACCGGTAAAGGCCTCGCCGCCGTGTCCATTATAGACGCCGGTATTCTGAAAGTTATTAAGGAAGATTGTCCCCTGGCCGTGCGAATTCAAAATTAAGGCAAGCGCCAAGAGTGTGCCGAGAATGGTTTTCACATCTTAGAGCCCTTTTCCTTTTGACGTGCCGATATTGCGCCCGGAATTGAGATATGTCAATCGCCGACGGGTCCGATAAAATCCAGGAACCATTGCTCCGGTTCGACGCAAAAAGATGCGGTGGCTCCCCGCCACGTGAATCGCACCATTCGCGCGTGGAGGGCGTGGTTGCGAAAAATCAGGCGCTGCCGCTGCTCGTCAGTCAGGCGATTTTCCACGAGGGCCAGATACAAATCCTCGTCGCCGCCATAAAGTTTGTCGCCGACTATCGGGTGGCCGAGGTGCGCGAGGTGGATGCGGATTTGATGCTTGCGGCCGGTCAACAGACGGATGCGCAGGAGGGTGAAGTCGCCTTGCGCGCGGGAAAATGTTTTCGCGACGAAATATTCCGTTTGCGACGGCAGTCCGTCCGCGCGCACGCAATCTTTCACTGCCACGCGGCTGGCTTCGTCTTTGCCCAGCGGGGCATCGATCAAGCCGCTTTCGTCGCGGACGTGGCCGTGGACGATGGCGACGTATTCCTTTTCCACGAGGCGATTTTCCCAGAGCCGGCGAATTTCCCGCGCGGCATCATCGCGCTTGGCGACCAGCGTGACGCCGCTGGTTTCGCGGTCGAGACGGTTCACGAGGTGCGCGGGTTTGTCCTTGCCCAAATAAAGGCGGACGCGGCTGATCAGGCTCGAATACTCGTCGGTCTTCGTGGGGTGACAAACGAGGCCGGCCGGTTTGTTGATGACGAGCAATTCATCGTCTTCATGAATAATGGCGAAAAGTTTTTCCAAGGGCGCTGGCGAGGTCATCAGTTTAAGTTTTAGCAGCAGCAATCACAGATATGGACGCAACGTTACAAAAAAAATCGACACCACATACAGCAGATTCGCTTTCGGATTTTCGAACTGATACCCGGGTATTAGCCGGAACTACGCAATTGAACAACCGCAGATGATCTCAGATAAACGCAGATGGGAAAGAGTTTTCGTACCTTTCAGAATCTGCGTCCATTTGCGTCTATCTGCGGTTTGAACTGCATCGTTCCGGATTAGGGCCTGTTAACACTAGAGCGTTTCAAGAAATGTCGCAGCCGCCGACGTGAGTCGGCTCACTCTTTTTCAGCGCGTTTTTGCGAAGAATCAGTTGGAGCAGACTCACGTCTGCGGCTACAGTATTTTTTTAACCGCTCTAATGCGTAAGCTTCGATGATGAGAGCAAACCGATGAAACGGGTGAAGAGCGCATCCAGTTTGTCGAAGCGGCAAAAAACGCGGCGATAAGCTTTGAGTCTCCGGAAAAGCCGGTGTGAGGAATCGGGGCGAAGCATGTTCATACGAAACTTCTGGACGGAACCTCTTGCATCCTCTACATATCGTAATACGATAATATCGTGACACGATATATTGTCCCTGTTCCCGTAACGTGAAGAACCGCGTAAACAATTTGATTTTGTCCGGCACCGATTACGAATTGCTCGCCAGCTTTCGGCATGCGCTGCGCCAATTTTTGCATTTCAGCGAAGAAGCGTCGCGCGCTGCCGGCGTGCCGCCGCATCAGCATCAAGCCATGCTGGCAATTGCGGGAACCATCGGACGTAAGAGTATTACGGTCGGTGAACTCGCGGAACATTTGCAGATCAAACACCAAAGCGCCGTTGGCCTCGCCAATCGAATGGAGAGCAAAGGTTGGGTGGAGAAAAAGCACAGTCCCGCTGACAAACGGCAGGTTTTCATCAGTTTGACAGCCGTGGGCCGGCGCGTGCTGGAAGATTTATCCGCGGCGCACAAGGCGGAAATTGCGCGGATCAGTCCGACGCTAAAGAAAATCCTCAACAATCTAGACAACAATAACAATTCTTGAAACCCTCACTTTCGTCAAAACCTTCGAAGCCAGTGATCAAACATCGCGCTATTGTATTCATCTCCGTTTTGGCCATCGGCCTGGGCGTGGCGGGCGGTTTCGTGGCGCCGCTGCTCATGAAACTGATTGGCTTCATTACGAACCTGAGCTTTTACGGGCGCATCTCCTCGGATTTCAGTTCTCCCGCGGAAAACCATCTCGGAGCCTGGGTAATCCTCATTCCTGCGCTTGGCGGAATCATTGTGGGCATCATGGCGCGCTGGGGCTCCAAGGCAATTCGCGGGCACGGAATTCCGGAAGCCATGGAGCAAGTGTTGGAGGGAAATAGCCGCATCCCAGCGAGGATCACGTTTCTGAAGCCAATTTCCGCGGCCGTTGCCATCGGCACCGGCGGACCCTTCGGGGCGGAAGGGCCGATCATTGCCACCGGCGGAGCGCTCGGATCTGTTTTTGGACAGGCCTTGAGCACCACGGGAGCGGAGCGCAAGACGTTGCTTGCCGCCGGAGCGGCGGCGGGAATGGCAGCCACCTTCGGCAGCCCGGTTTCAGCGGTGTTGCTGGCGGTAGAGCTTTTGTTGTTTGAATTTCGTGCTCGCTCGATCATTCCCGTCGCTTTGGCCGCGGGCGTCGCTGCGGGGATGCGCATTAAACTCATGGGCGCAGAAGCCATTTTTGCGATGCCTGAGTTTGCTCCGGTCAGTCTCGGTGCGTTGGCGCTGTATGCGTTGATGGGCGTCATCATCGGCGTGGCTGCCGTTGTCGTGACCCGAATCGTTTATTGGATCGAAGACATGTTTGAACACCTTCCGGTTCATTGGATGTGGTGGCCGGCCATCGGTGGTCTCGTCGTGGGCCTGATCGGCTATTTTGCGCCGCGCACGCTGGGGGTGGGTTACGACAATATTGCGGACATACTATCGAATCGGTTCTCATTGCATTTGATCGTCTTCTTGTGCCTGATGAAATTTATTTCCTGGTCGATTGCCTTGAGCAGCGGCACCTCGGGAGGGACTTTGGCGCCGCTCTTCACGATTGGCAGTGGCGCAGGGGCGACCTTGGGCGCTTTCTTTTTGTGGCTGCTTCCCGCGAGCGGGGTCGACGTGCGCGTCGCGGCGCTGGTTGGCATGGCGGCGATTTTTGCGGGCGCTTCGCGCGCATTGCTGGCGAGCGTTGTTTTTGCCTTTGAAACCACCCACCAGACCAACGGCCTGCTTCCGTTGCTCGTGGGTTGCACGCTGGCTTATCTGGTGGCGCGCATGCTCATGCAAAACTCCATCATGACCGAAAAAATCGCCCGTCGCGGCCTGAAAATTCCGGAGGACTACGATGCCGATGTCTTCCTGCAGACGACGGTCGCCGCAGCCATGGACAAGGAAGTGAAACCGCTGGCGGCGGATATGCTCGTTTCGACGCTCGCGGATCGCATTGCACGTCATGATCCGGAAGTTTCGGTGCGCGATGCCTGGCCGCTGGTAAATCCGGATCACCAACTCGTGGGAATTATTACTCGCAACGACATCGTTCGGTCGATGGATAAAGCCGGCGCACACAATTTGAAACTGAGCGAAGCCGGAAGCTCCCAGGTGGTCACGGTATTTCCGGATGAAACGGTCCATGAAGCGGTTGCGCGGATGCTGACTCATGGCATTGGCAGATTGCTCGTCGTCAGCCGCGCCGATCCGACACAAATGATTGGCTATGTGAGCCGCACGCATTTGCTTTCGACGAAATTCCGCCAAGTCCAAAGCGAACAAGTGCGCGAAGACGGCTGGATAAAAAAACGATCCATCAGCTGATCTCGGGGTTGGAGCGGTTAAAAAAGCACTGTAGCCATCGTAGCTTTAGCTTTGACCTTTTAACGCAAAGACGCAAAGGTGCGAAGGCGCAAGGGATTTGAAAAGTTTTCCATGACGTCTATTAGATCACTGATTAGCGAGTGGATTTGGAACCGCGCCATTTAGTTTGTGATTCCGTTTTGCGCCTTTGCCTCTTTGAGCCTTTGCGTTGAATTCCCGGTCCCATAATTTAGGAATTTGAAACGGGCGCGGGCGGGGGTATGCTGGCTTTGGTGAAAGAAAAATGGAATCGCGCGCTGCCGTTTGTATTTCTGGCGCTGTTTGCCTTGAGCCGCTGGCCGGGATTGCTCCCGCTCAATTTCAGCGCGGCGTATGCGCTGCTTTTCTGCGCCGGCGTCTATTTTCCGAAACGGCTTTCGTCGTGGCTTCCGCTGGTAGTTCTCTTCGTCACGGACATTGCGCTGAACTTTTATTATCAGCACCTGGACGCGCGAAACGATGTCTGGAGCGGAGCCAATCTCGCCAATCTGGCTTTTAATTATGCTGCTTACGGCGTCCTCGTTTTCCTGGGCCGGCGGTTCAAGCCGCAATCGCGGTTCGTGGCGCTGCTCAGCGGCAGTTTGCTGGGGGCAATTTTGTTTTATCTCATCACCAACACGGCGGCGTGGCTTTTTAATCCCTTCCACAATGCGGAATACACGAAGACGCTCGCGGGCTGGATTGTCGCGCTGACCAAAGGCGTGAGCGGCTGGCCGAGCACGCTGACATTTTTCCGAAACACACTTTTAGGCACGGGGCTTTTCACCGCGCTGTTCGTCGCGGCGGAAAAAGTCACGGCGGCCTCGGAATCGCCCGCGGAAAAAGTGGCGGGCGCGCGGCCCGATGAGGCGGACGCTGAAGAATCGCCGGAGGAAGCGAAGGCGTGAGGCGTGTTACGTGTTGCGTGAATTTGTTTTGAAACCTTAACGGACCTTTCCGCGTCACACTCCGAATTACATTGCATGAAGATTGGCGTCATTTCCGATACCCACGATTTTTTCGACCCGCGAATCCCTGAACTTTTTGAAGGAGTCGAACATATCATTCACGCGGGCGACGTCGGTACGAGCGCGATCCTGACCGAGCTGGAGCAAATCGCGCCGGTGACGGCGGTTTCCGGGAACACAGATTCGATGCTGCCGTTGAAGGAAATCGAAGTGTTCGAATTGGGGCGGCATAAATTCTTGTTGCAACACATCGTGCAACCGCACACGCCGGCGGTGTTGCTGTCCGATCGCGTGCGGCGCGAGAAGCCGGACGCGATCGTGTTCGGTCACACGCACAAGCCGTTCAATCAAACCATCGAGGGCATCTGGTATTTCAATCCGGGCTACGCGGGAAAGACGCGTTTCGGGATGGACCGCAGCGTGGCCGTGCTGCATTTTCAGCGGGGCAAAATCAAGCCGGAGTTTTTGAAGTTGTGATTTTGACGTTGTAAGAGACGACCCGTCCTCCGTAGCAGTACTGCGGAGGGTGGAGGTGACGAGGCTCTAATTTTTCCCGCGTCGAAGGACTCGCTTTGAAATGCAACAGTGCGTGCTTCGTGACGGGAGCACAGTGGACCTGTCAGATTTGGAGAACAATGAATCGAGTCTTAAGATTCCCGCTTATCGCTTGGGTAGTGATTTGTACCGTGGCGGCTATAGTAGGGTGGATTGAGTTGACCAAAACGAGAGATGAGAATCGCGCATTGGCGGCACAAATTCGATCAATAAAGCTGGAGAAAGAAGGGTTATTATCCAACAGCCAAACTGACAATGAGGAGATTTCCAGACTGGAGCGCGAAAATGCGGAAATTCTCAAGCTGCGCGACGAAGTCAGTCAACTTCGAGGCCTGAAGGACCAATTGGAACGACTTCGCGGCGAAAACCAGCAGTTGCGAGACATCATTGATTCTGAAAGAGACCGAATCCAGGCACAATGGACGGCATGGCTCTCTTCAGTAAGAACCAACGGCGTGAAACCGGATGACGTCTTCTCTTTGGTTCAAGCACTGACGAATGATGCAGTGTCGATCAGAGTGGAGGCAGCGAAGGTTCTCAGGCAATTGGGTATTGTACGGCTCATGAGTACGAATCTTACAAGCCAGGAAGAGGCGGACCTGCGGAGCACATCCAGGCTCGCCGTGCCCGGATTGGTCGCGGCTTTGAAAGATTCCGACACTTTTGTTCGAGCCAATGCCGCCATTACACTGGGCTTTCTTGACGAAAACACTGAACTTGCCGTACCGGCCCTTATTCAATGTCTAAGCGACGATCAACTGCGAGTCGCCGGAGCGGCAGCCAAGGCTCTGGGACGGCTTCAGGGCGACGCAAGCAGCGCCGTTCCCGCCCTTCTGCAAGCAGCTCAGAGCACAGACGAGAACGTTCGCGAAAATGCCATTGCTGCCCTGAAACAAATCGACCCCGCCGCGGCCCGAAACGCGGGATTTTAATGAATCTAGCGATCGGTTAAACTTGGACAGGGTGCGAACTGTCCGGAGATATTCCACTTGTCAGCTTCGCCGCCGTCTCCTTCACTTTTCTCAAGTCCAATTTGCCTGTCCCAAGCATGGGGAAACTTTCCACACGGAAAAATTGATCGGCGCGCGGCTTCCATAGATTCGGCAAATCGGTTTGCGAGAGTTTTTCCAGCGTGGCCTGTAATTGGGCGGCGGCCTGTTTGTGCAAGACCACGAGGCGCTCGCCTTTCTTTTCGTCGGGCACGCCGGCGACGACAAAGGTTTGCTCGGTGGAACCGGCCAGTTCGTGCAGCCTTTCTTCCACTTTGATGTGCGGCACCATTTCGCCGCCGATTTTGCTGAACCGACTCAGGCGGTCAGTGATTTGCAGGAAACCGTCTTCGTCAAAGGCGGCGATGTCGCCGGTGACATACCAGGGGGCGGCGGAAGGTTGAGAGTTGGGAGTTGAGAGTTGAGGAGTGGAACCCTCCCCTTGAACCCTAAGCGCCACCTCACCCCGACCCTCTCCCCCACTTCGTGGCGGAGAGGGAGAAGAGAGCGCGGAAGGACTTACCGCGTCGTTCGGAATCAATACTTCGGCAGTTTTTTCGGGTTTGCCGAGATAGCCTTGCATCACGTTTGGGCCGCGCACGAGCATCAGGCCGGGTTGGCCCACGGGCAACGGCGCGCGCGTGTCGGGGTCCACGATGCGCACGGAAACGCCGGAGAGCGGGTGGCCGATCTTGCCGCGTTTCGCGCCGACCTGCCGGAAACCGGCGGAACGGAAATCGTGCGTGTTCACAGCCACGGCGGGCGAACATTCGGTGCAGCCGTAGCCTTCCAACGGGCGTATCCCAAATTGCTCCTCGAACGCCGCCGCCAGCCGGTCCGGTAATTTTTCCGCGCCGGTCATCACCACGCGCAGGCTGCCGAAATCCTCGGGCGCGCAGCCGCGCATGTAGAGTTGCAGGAAGGTTGGCGTCGCCAGCAGAAACGTCGCGGAATACTCGCGCACGAGCGGGCCGATGGTTTTTGCGTCGAGCGGGTTGGGATGATAAATCGCGCCCACGCCGACCACAGCGGGCAGGCACAGCGTGCCGGTAAATCCGAATGAATGGAAAAACGGCAGCACACCCAGGACACAATCGCGGCTGCCCAAACCGAAAACCTGTTCGAGTTGTTCGATGTTCGAGCCGACGTTGTAATGGCTGAGCATCACGCCTTTGGGTTCGCCGGTGCTGCCGCTGGAAAAAATCACGGTGGCGAGATCGTCGAGTTCCACTTTCCGCTCACGGCCCAGGGCGCGCTCCAGCAAACCTGTCGGGAAAAAGAAGGCCATGAAAACGGCGGTGAGTTTTTCAATAATGGATGGCGCAGCCTCCCCATGAGCCGTGAGCGCCACCTCACCCCGGCCCTCTCCCCCGCTTCGTAGCGGAGAGGGAGAAGAAGCGGCGAGTGCGCTTTGGTTGGCGGGTTCAATGCGCGCTGGTGAGTTTTCACCTTCTTCACGCCGGGTCGGAGACCGGCGCTCCATTCCCACCAATTCGTCCAGGAAAATAATCTCGCACGGCACTTTTAATTTCAGCTTTTCCAAAAATGCTTTTGAAGTGATGACGGTTTTAATTTCGCACTGGCGAACGCACGAGGCGAGCGTTTCTTCGGAGACGGTGTAATTCAAATTCACCGGCACTTTGCCGGCCAGCATCGCGGCGAAGTTCACCTGCGCGCCCGACGTGGAAGGCGGCAATAGCAGTCCGACCATTTTCTGTTTCTGCCAGACTTTTTTCAATCGTCGCCCGAGAAAAATGGTTCGCACGAGCGCGGCGCCGAAACGCACTTTTGGATTTTGAGCGTCGGCCATGGCGAAACGCAGCGGATGCCGGCGCGCCGTCCGCACGAACGCGCGATGCAGCGTTTTCATCCGCCCTTTGCGATACGCCCAGGCCTCGGCCATGAGTTCCTGCACGGCCTGGCGGACTTCGAACGGCGTGGCGGTGTGCGGCATGGGCGGGCCGTAATTGACGGTGAGCGGATGCGGAAAACGGCGCGGCCATTTCCAGAGGAATCGTCCGCGCTCGAAACTGAAAATGCTTCCCCAAACGCCATCCAGCGCGACGGGAATGATGGGCGCCTCTACATCTTTCATGATGCGCTCGAACCCGCGGCGAAAGGGCATCATCTGGCCGATGCGCGTGATTTGGCCTTCGGCGAAGATGCAGACCACGTCGCCATTTTTGATGGCGTCGCTCGCGGTCTGGAGCGATTTGAGCATTTCGCGTGGGCGTTGCTCGGATGAAATTGGAATTACGCCGAGCATCCGGGCGAACGGTTTGATCCAGGGCAATTCATAATGCGCCTTGTACATCATGAAACGGACGGCGCGATCGGTGGACGCCAGGAGCAGCATGGCATCGGCGAGTGAAAGATGATTGGAGACAAAGAGCGCGCCGCCTTTGGTGGGAATGTTCTCACGTCCGACGACGCGGATGCGATAGACGGTGCGGGTGAGGAACCAAAGGATAAACCGCAGCAAGGAGTCGGGCAGGAGCCAGATCATGTAAACCGTCGCAGCGAGGGTCGCGATGCCGCAGACCAAAAAAATCGAGGACGGATGACGCGGCCAGAAAGTTTGCATCACGTAATAGACGCCCGCCGCCACGAACACACCCGCGGACGAAATCAGGTTCTGGGCCGCAAGAACGCCCGCCTTGTCGGCTCGATTCGGACGATGCTGCAAGAGGGCATTAACCGGGACCACGAAGAACCCGGCAAAAAAACCAAGCAGCGCCAATCCTACAGCGATCGAAACGAAGGAGAGCGAATGGAGCGACAATAACAACGCCATAACCGTCATCCCAATGGAGCCGAGCGGGATCAATCCATACTCGATTTTTCCGCCGGAGAGATATCCCGCGGCGAAACTTCCGACTCCGATGCCGATACCGACCGCCGCTTGCAAATAACTGTTATGGCTCTGGTCTGTTTTCAAAACGTCGAGGCCGTAGATGATGATGTTTTGCTGCAGCATCGCGGCCAGAAACCAGAAGTAGGTGTTGCCGAGCAGCGCCAGCCAGAGAACGCGGTCTTTCCGCATAATTCTCACCTGTGCCCAAAGATCGCCGAGGAAATTCAACCGAAACCGGTGAGTCGGGTCCGCTGCCGGCGTGCGCGTAATAAACAAGCTGCTCGCCAGGCCGAAACCGGCGAGCGCCACCAGTGCCACGCCTTCCCAAACGGGACGGGCGGTGAACATTTGCGACAGAATGCCGCCAGCGACTGTCCCGAAAATGATGGCGAGAAAGGTGCCAAGCTCCAAAACGCCATTTCCCCATGAGAGCTTGCGCTCGGGCAAAAGTTCCGGAAGCGAGCCGTATTTGGATGGACCGAAAATGGAGCTATGGACACCCATCAGAAAAACACACGCCAGCATTATCGGCACATTCCGCATCGCGAGGCCAATCATCGCCAACCCCATGACGAAGATTTCAAAAACTTTGACGCCGATGGTGACCGTTCGCTTGCTCCAATGATTGGCCAGATAGCCGCCCATCATGGAAAACAAAATGAACGGCAAGGTGAGGAGAGCCGTCGCCAGAGAGACCAGCTTATCGCGTTCGCCCTGGGAGATACCAATGCTAATACCCAGGAAGATTGCGATTTGCTTCAAGGCATTGTCGCTGAACGCACCCTGGAATTGCGTGACGATCAGGGCCCAAAAGCCGCGTAGCGATCCCACTTCCCGCGATGTGTCGGATTTATTCATTGGCTCGCCTCAGATTTACGAGGGAAAGCCTAACAATGGTTTCGCGAAAGAACTAATTGAAAAAAATTTGCGGGCAACGGTTTTCGTGATGGTGTTCCGGGAGATTTTTCGAGCTCGGCAGCCCGCCGAGAGAATTTCCAAAAATGGTGCAGCCGATCCTCCGCTGCACCAGCCAGAGATCAACAAGCTGAATAAACTGTAATCGCTAGTTTTGAGGCCACAGAAAAAACGAGCCGTGGCAATTGCCACAGATTCAATTGCCACGGCTCAATTTTATGAGCTTTATATTATTTGGCGAGAGAAATCTCGAATGTCAGGACCAACTCGGGTACAGCTAGTTTTGACGCACGACGCCAGAGGTCGGTCGAAGTCGGAAAAGAAATTAGAGACTCGTCACCTCGTCTCCTACTTTTTTTAAAGCTCTGCTATCGGATCGTTTGAATCAACAGGAGCACCCCGATGCACACGAGGCCGAGGTGAATGTATTTGAGAAAAATGTCTCCACGCAGCCGGTGATTGAGAACGCGGCCAAGAAATATCGCGGGCAGGGCCACCGGCAAAGAAATTAAATAATAATGTGTCACGGCGGGAACCCACAATCCGGCCAGCCAATACGCCGCCATCGCAAGGATGCTGGCGGGAAAAAAATAGCCCTGTAGTGTGGCGCGAAAATGCTGGGGCGACCAGCGGCGCATGGCGGCGTAGATTACCAAAGGAGGACCGTTCATCCCATAAGCGCCGCCGAGTATGCCCGCGAGAAATCCACAACCGAAAAGCCATCGCCGGTTGTCGTGGTGAAGTTTAGGAGGATTTTTGCCCAATAAAAAATATCCCGAGAACGCCACAATGAACATCGCCAAAACGGCTTTGACGAGGTGTTGATGAATACTGGTGAGAAGCAGGATGCCGAGGGGAATTCCCGGCAGGGTGGCGGCCAGCAGCCAACCCGCGCTGCGAGTGTGAATCTTCCGCCAATCCTGGACGATCACGACGGCGGCAATGGTGATGGAAAGGAGAACTGCGAGCGGGGCGGCGACCTGGACGGGCAGAATGAGCGCCAGCAATGGAACCGCCACCAGCGCTTCCCCAAAACCGAATGTCGAGCGAATCACCGTCGCCACAAACACCACCAGCAGAACGTCCACGGTCGAAATGTCCATCGTGTATGAAATTAACGGAATTCTGCTTTAGCGGGAGCGGGAAGTCCAACAATTCAACCGGAACTATTCAGAAGACTTTTAACGCAAAGATGCAAAGATGCAAAGGCGCAAAGGTTTTAGAATGGTTTTGGCTGGTATTCCGGGCTCACTATTTGGTGAATGGATTTTTTTGTCCGCGCGTTGTGAATTTTGCCGTCTCGCCTTTGCGTCTTCGCTTCTTTGCGCTTTTGCGTTGAATTCCCCTTGCATGGGTTCGGTTCAAATGGAGCTGCGCCGACCGCGTAAACGCGGAACTACGAACCAAAAGGGGTTAATTTCTGGACACATGCGGTTGCGAAACGAGGCACCAGGGCGGCAACTAATATCATCAAATAAC
>DASXHY010000007.1:0-6206 GCA_036488095.1 Verrucomicrobiia bacterium
TTCTTAAAAAATTCGCCATGCTGCACCGCGGATTGGTGGTCGTAACCGGCCCCACTGGTTCCGGTAAATCAACGACGCTGGCGGCCATGGTGGATTACGCGAATAAAAATCGCCGCGACCATATCATCACGGTTGAGGACCCGATTGAGTTCGTGCATGAGAGCAAAAACTGCCTCGTCAACCATCGCGAAGTCGGCGTGCACACCAAGAGCTTTGCTTCGGCCCTGCGCGGAGCGTTGCGCGAAGACCCGGACATGATCCTGGTCGGCGAGTTGCGCGATTTGGAAACGATCGAGCTTGCGCTGGTGGCCGCCAGCACCGGGCATCTAGTTTTCGGCACCCTGCACACGCCGAGCGCCGCCAAGACAGTCGACCGTATCATTGACGTTTTCCCGGCCGAGCAGCAGAACAAAATCCGCGCCACGCTTTCCGAAGCGTTGAAGGGCATCGTCGCGCAAAACCTTTTCAAACGCGTCGACAAGAAGGGCCGCGTGGCCGCGCTGGAAATTCTCGTTTTCACGACCGCCATCGCCAACCTTGTGCGCGAAGGCAAGACGCATCAAATTCCCGGCATGATCCAGGTGGGCAAACGCCAGGGCAACCAGCCGCTGGACGACGCGATCATGGAACATTTGCGGATGAAACGAATTTCCCCGGAGGAGGCGTACGACAAGGCATTGGATAAAAAGAAGTTCCGGTCCTTCCTGCCGAATCCGCCGGAGGAAGAGGAAAACTGATTTAAAAAGTTATGCGCCGCCCCGAGTTGGATCTTATCCTGAATGCGATGCTGGATTCCCAGCCGGAAGTGTCCGACCTTCTGTTCACGGTCGACAAGCCGTTGCAGGTCGAATCCTTCGGCGAATTGAAACCCGTCGCGCTTGACCCTCCCATCGAGGCCCTCACGCCTTTTCAAACCGAGATGATTGCCCTCAATCTCATCGGCGAAAACAACTGGCACGCGGAGGATTTGTTGCGGCGCGGTTCGTGCGATGCCGCCTATACGCTGGCGGACAAGGCCCGTTTCCGTATCAATATTTTTTCGCAGCGCGGAAATTATTCCATCGTCTGCCGGAAACTGAACACCGAAATCCCGACGCTCGACAAGCTCGCCCTGCCGGAAATCATCCGGCTTGTGCCGCGTGAAAAGACCGGCCTGGTGCTGGTGACGGGCGCGACCGGCTCCGGCAAATCCACGACGCTGGCGGCCATTCTCAACGAGGTCAATCTCTCCAAGCCGGTCCACATCATCACGCTGGAGGACCCGGTGGAATTCGTGCATCCGCATCATGCGGCGACTTTCAACCAGCGCGAACTGGGCACCGATTTCGATAATTATTCCAACGGCCTGCGCGCGGCATTGCGCCAGGCGCCCAAGGTCATTCTCGTTGGCGAAATGCGCGATCGCGAAACGGTCAAGATCGCCCTGAGCGCGGCCGAAACCGGCCACCTGGTGTTGAGCACGCTGCACACGATTGACGCCGGGCAGACGATCAATCGTATCCTGGGCATGTTCGAAACCGAGGAGCAGGAACAGATTCGCGGACGGCTTGCGGAGACGTTGCGATGGGTCGTCAGCCAGCGATTGGTGCCGCGCGAAAGCGGCGGCCGCTTCGCGCTCCTGGAAATCATGGGATCGAATTTGCGGACGCAGGAAACCATCCGGCTCGGCGAAACCGAAGGCAAAAGCTTTTACGAAATCATCGAGGCCAGCCAGCCTTTCGGATGGCGGACGTTCGACCAATCGGCGCTGGAGGCATTCGAGAGCGGCACCATCAACGAAGAGACCGCCCTGCTCTACTGCACCAAGCGCGGGCCCGTCACGCGCGGCATCGACAATCTCAAAAAATCCCGCGGCGAGTCCACGACGGATATTGCCGCGCTGCGCATGAAAGAGAAAGAAGCGGCGGCCGCCAAAGGCGCGCAAGTGCCGCCGTCAGCCATGAAACTCAAATTGAAATAATTTATGTCAGCTCAATTTGATTTTGTCAGCACGACCGATAAACCGGCGCTGCTGGCATTTTCCACTCCCGAATGGCTTGAAGCCGCCCGTTCCGCGCTCAGCGAACTCGGCTACAAAGTGCACACCGCGGCGACCCACGGCGATTTTCTGATTCGTTTCAGCCAGATTCGCTACCAGGTGGTTATTATCGAAGAACGATTTGCCGCCAATGACATTACCGAGAACATGACGCTGGGCGCGATGCAACGGATGCCCATGAGCCAGCGGCGCAACGCGACGGTGATTTTGATCGGCGACTCCTTCCAGACTTTCACGCCGATGCAGGCATTCCAGCAAAGCGTCCATGCGGTGATCAACAGTTCCGAAATGTTCCTGGTCAAGCAATTGATCGAGAAAACGATCGCCGACAACGAACTTTTCCTCCAAACCTTCCGCGAAACGCAAACCCGCGTGCATACGACGAGCAAGGACGATTGAGCGGAGAGGGCGGAAGGGAGAGGTGAGAAGTGAGAAATGAGAAGGTAGAAGTCGGAACCGATCTCAATTCAATTCCATTAGTCGGGGTCATTTCAGCCGACCCGAAACCCCAAACACGGAACACGCAATACGAAACACGTTCCACCCTACTTCGTCACTAAATCATCGTAGGTCCACATCACGCGGTCTTGTCCGGCGGAGCGAATTTCCATTTCCTGGCCGGAAATCTGGTGAAAGAAAAAAGGCGTGCCGTAAGCGTCCACCATTTCGCCCTTCTCATTCACGCGCAAACCGGAATCGGCCACGAAATTAATCTGCTTCGGATTTTTTCCCATGAGCGCGGCCGTAATCTCGGGATTCGTGCCTACCGGATTCTGACCGAAGGCGGAACGGTAGTTGTGAATGACAACGCGCGCCTTGTCCAGGACGGTCAAGGGCGGCAGAATGGGTTCTTCATTCGTGCTGGCGGTTAAAACCGGCGGTGGATTTGACGACGCGGCGCGCGAGGCAATCTCGTTCGACGCGGCTGCAATAACGGACACGCCGTTGGACGGAAGAACATTTGGAGACTTCGAGGCCGCCTGCGGATTGAAATTACTCTCGGCGATTTTTTCCGGTTGCGGCGGATTGGATGGCGAACTGTGTTTCGAGCGTAGCAGCAAAAGCAATCCGGCAACGATCGCCGCAATCACAATGACTGCCCAGAATTTTTTCATTTCAGTTTCGCCGGACTTTAAAGCGGGAAGCGGCGGGAGTAAGCTCAAGCTTCATTCGTTGAAAAAGTTTGAGCCTCCTCACGTCGGCTCCTACAGCGATTTGGGTGCCGTCGAATTCACGAGGTCTTCATGAACCCGAGATTCGGGGTCGCAAATCGACCGATGTTCGGGAAGACCGTTGCCAGGTTGCTGCTGTCCACTCCGAACCACGTGGCGATGGTCGAAAAATATTGGTCAATAGCAGTCGTCGGAATCCAGCGGCCGGTGCCGGTGTCGTCGGGGCCGTTGACGGTGAGGGTGGGAAATTTGCCGTAGGTTTTGCCGCCGAGCACCGACCCGCTCTTCGCCGCGCCCGAGCCGCCGAGGATCAGATGATGGCTGCCCCAGCCGTGATCGCTCCCCTGCCCGTTGCTCGGGAACGTGCGTCCGAAATCGCTGGAGGTGAAAACGGTGACCTGGTCCTGCAACCCCAGTTGCTCCATGGCCAGTTGAAACGTCTTCAGCGACTGGCTCAGCTCCGCGAACAAATTTGCGTGAGCGCCGATAATCACGTTGTTGGGATTGGCGTTGCTATAATTCGTCTGGCCGCTGTGCAAATCATACCCGCCGACTTGGCAGAAGAAAATCTGCCGCTTCATGCCGAAGCCGTTTCCGCCCGTCGGCGGCGGGCCTTGCGTGCGATTGCCCGCATCGATCAGCCGCGCGATCATTTTCAATTGCTGGCTCAGGCTTGAGGTAAAAGTGCTCCCGCCATTGGGCGTCGTGATCGAGGTCGGATAGCCGTTGGTCCAGAAATTTGCGGGCGCGCTGTTGGTGATGGCGCCGTTCAAGAGGGCGCCGGTATTGATGCTGTGCTCCGTCACCCCCGCGTAGGCCTGCGCCTGCATGTTTGGATACGGAAGCCCCAGGATGTTAGTCAGCGCCGCCAGCCGCGCACCGGTGACGCCATTCAGCGAAATCGCGCCGCTGGTCGAGACGGCGTATTGCGAAACGATATTGCCGACTTCAAACGTGTTGGCGCCCGCCAATGAAACGGAGAGCGAAATTTGCGCGCTGGGATTCACGGAGTTCAGGAGGTCGGCGCAACGTCCGCCCCAGCCGGTGAGCGCCGGCTGGTCGGGAACGGACGTCTGCCATTGCGTGACCTGGTCCGCGTGTGAAAAGAGCTGGGGCGGCCTTTGCCCGCCGCTTTGATATTGCGCGCGCGTGATCGGCATGACCAGCGTGCCGGCGTTCATCAGCACTGCGAGTTTGCCCGCGGAAAAAAGCCCCTGCAATTCCGGGCAGGCCGGATGAAACCCAAACGTATGCCCGTCAGGGTCCACGTAATTGCTCGCACCATCGCTCAGCGTCAGCGGAAGCAGCGAGGATTGCGGGAGCGCCAGGACCGGCGTGCGAATCGACGAGTAATTGTTGTACTCGGACGAAACGGTCGGAATGATGAGATTGTTCGAATCGTTGCCGCCGGCCAGAAAAATGCACACCAACGCTTTGTAATCCGTGACATTCGATTGCGCCACGGCGGCGTTCATGAAACGCAAATCGCGGATGGCCGAAGTCATCGCCGCCGTGCCCACCGCGGCACAGGCAGTGCGGCGGAGAAAATCGCGGCGCGTGATGACCGACACGTTCTTATCGTTCATAAATCATTTCTGGATCGTGAAATCCGGCGAAGCGGTGATCAAATGAACCACCGCCCGCACGCGATCGCGCATCTGGCTTTGCGTCGGAGGCGTGCTGAACGGGAAATTCACCGTGTTCGTGACGTAGCTCACGATGTTGCTCCTGCCGGCCGCAGACAACTGGCCCGCCACCAGCAGCGAATTCAGCGAATCCACCAGCGCGGGAACATTCGCCGCTGCGGTGTAATTCGCCGACATCCACGGGCCGAGGTCCAGCACGATGGCCCCGCCACCGTTGTTGAAACTGCTCAGGCCGTTAGTATTGTTGTTATCCACCAGGATGCCGCCTTCGAGGAAGTTCATCTGCAACGCCACGCTCGTGTCCGAGGTCAGTTGAAACTCGGGAGTTGTCAATCCCGCCGAGGCGAGCGCGCCGGGAAATTCGTAGTTCGGGAAAAAGAAATTGAACACCGTGTTAGGGCTGAGCGGCGACTGCGACAGGTTGAAGGTCGCGCCGTTGTCGGTGTAGCCGAGGTTCCACGTGCTCCACTGCACGGTCACATTGCCGGACCGATTCAACGGCGGCGGGCCGAGCGGATAAATGCTGCCTCCGCTCTGCGTCTGAGTCGTGGAATTGGTCACGACGATCGTGAAATGCGTCGCGTCGGGAATCGTTTGCACCTGGTATTGCGCATCGGCCGGAGTCACCGAATTGAAAACGACATACACCGTTTCATTCGACGAAAGGCCATGCGGTCCGGTGCAACTGATCGTGACGTTCGTTTTGCTTTGCGAAAAACCGGCGGCGGAGATTTTCGGCAGCAAACAATTTCCCGAGCGCACCGCGTTGTCCGGCGTTGCCACTGTGAACGAGGAGGAGGATATGACCGTCACCACCTGGTACAATCCGCTGGCCGCGCCGCCAGTCGTGAAGGACAGGAAGGCCGCATTTCCCGCGTTCAGTCCGTGGCTGCCGATATTCACCGTTATCAAGTTGGTGTTCTGCGTATACGATCCCGAGCTGAGGTTCGGCGCTTTAATCGTGAAAGTGTTCGAACCGGTCGACGTCACGGAGTAAGCCTCATTCGGCAGCGCGGGATTTCCGGAGGTATCGGCAAAAGAGAGCTGGACCACGTCGGAATTATTCAACCGATGCGGCGCGGCTGTGGTGATGGTCGTCGTTTGTGTGCCGCTTTCCACGTAAGTCCCGGTCATGGTCGGCGGCGCGGGAAACGCGCGCGCCATCGCCGTCACGCGCAACAGCGGCTCGCGTTGTTTGCCGAAGGTTGGCGCGGCGAGCGAATTCGTGCCGCGCGCCTCGGGATCCAGCAGGATTGCTTGTATCACCGCCTGCATGTCACCGCGCACGCCGCTGCCATTGTCGTTGAAAGTTTGCGCCACACGATAGATGTAGCCCCGGCTCGGATTGCT
>DASXHY010000043.1:0-4048 GCA_036488095.1 Verrucomicrobiia bacterium
TTGCGGCGGCTCTATCAACGGTTCGAGTGACGGACATAAGGCACGAGCGGCTCTGGCTCCCCGACGAACTCGCATTAGCAGTTCCAGAGGGCAACGAGCACACCCGCGCCGCCGCCGTTCCCCCTGCCGGGGGAACGGCGGCCCCATCTTCCCGCTTGGCTTTCAGCCAAGCAAGAGAGATGAAAGAAGACATACAAGAGGGTGAAACTTTGGCACGATCTCGGAAAATTGGCTATCGATTGGCTCAATCCAGCGCAAGGAGTTCATTGGCTTCATGTTGCTTCTTTTTGTGATGAGTCTCAATTTTCCTCTGCTTCGACGGATTTAGTTAGAGACTCATCACTTCGTCTCCTACTTTTAAGGGGCAGCTAACCTCACCCTTAAAATTTTTGTAATGCCACAACATGCCGGCCAGGAGGCCGGCGCTCCCATTAAATCAGCAATCTTCTTTCGTGAGCTTGCCGTCCAGCAATCGCCAAATATTTCGTGAGTTTTTGTTTTTCAATTCCGGTGGCAGTGCGGAGTCGGGAAAGTTTTGAAAACAAACCGGACGCACGAAGCGTTTGATGGCAAACGTGCCGACCGAGGTGAAGCGCGAATCGGTGGCGGCGGGATACGGGCCGCCGTGTTGCATGGAGGGGCACACTTCGACGCCAGTGGGGAATTGGTTGAAAATCAGCCGGCCACATTTCTCGCGCAGGATCGCGACGAGGTTGGCGTGCTCGATCAAATCCTGCTCGGTGCCGTGGATGGTGGCGGTCAATTGACCAGGGAGGTCGCGCGCGATCTGTTCCAGTTCCTGCGTCGAGCCGGCGTTGACGAGCAAGGTGGACGGCCCAAAAACTTCTTCGCGCAGGACGCGCTGCTGCTGGAAGGTTTTGGCGTCGGTATTGAAAATCATGGCGGGAGCGCGGCCCGCTGCCGCTTCGGCGGAGGATTTTCCGGCGACACTGACGCCGGGGATTTTTTGAAATTTCTCCGTGCCTTCATGAAAGCGCGCGCTGATGCCCTGGTGCAACATGACGCCCGGGGCAACCGCGCCGGCGAGTTGGCCCACGCGTTCGACAAAGGCGCGCCAGTCATCGCTCTGCGCGCCAAAGGCGAGGCCGGGATTGGTGCAAAACTGGCCGACGCCGAGGGTCACGGATTGCGCCAGACCTTCGGCGATGGTTTTGCCGTTTTGTTTGAGCGCGTTCGGCAAAATGAAAACGGGATTGGTGCTGCCCATTTCCGCGAAAACAGGAATCGGTTCGGGACGTTTCGCGCCGGCATCGAACAGGGCGCGTCCGCCTTGCAACGAGCCGGTGAAACCGACTGCTTTGGCGGCGGGATGTTGGACGAGGCGCAGGCTGATGTCAGTGCTCACGGCGTGGACCATGGAAAAAACGCCGGGGGACATGCCGGTGGCTTCGACGGCGGTTTGAATCGCGCGCGCGACGAGTTCGGAAGCGCCGGGATGCGCGGGATGGGCCTTGACCACGACGGGACAACCGGCAGCGAGGGCCGAGGCGGTGTCGCCGCCGCCGACGGAATACGCGAGGGGGAAATTGCTCGCGCCAAAAACCACCACCGGCCCGAGCGGGACAAGCATCCGGCGGAGATCGACTTTCGGCAGCGGCTTGCGGTCGGGCTGCGCGCGATCGATGGAGGCTTCGAGCCAGGAGCCGTCGCGAACCAGTTCGGCGAACATTTTGAACTGGCTGGTCGTGCGGTTGCGTTCGCCGATCAAACGGGGCTCGGGCAGGCCGGTTTCGGCGGCGGCGCGCTGGATCAATTCATCGCCGAGCTTGAGGATTTCTTCGGCAATGCGGTCGAGGAAGGCAGCGATTTTTTCGGCGGGCTGGCGGCGGTATTCGGCAAAGGCTTTTTCCGCGAGCGCCAGGGCTTCGTCGGCCTCGGCGGGAGTGGCTTCGTAAAAGAGCGGAGAAAGTTTTTCACCTGTGGCAGCGGCGACGCCTGAAAAGGTTTTTGCGCCGGGCGACGCGACGACATTTCCACCGATTATATTTTTTCCGTGCAGTTCCATAAACAGTTAAGACGCGAGAAGGCGAATTTGGGTAACCATCCCTCGGGGCGTGGGGTTTATCAAGATTTTCGTTGTCGCAAGAACTGGCTTATGAACTGAAATTGTCTGTATGGGGGCGTTGCGTAAACGGATTTTTTTATTAACACCCTGCCTTAGCCGGGTGAAGGCAGCGCTGGCAGATTTCAAAACCCTTTAGCAGTTTACGCGCGGGAAAAACCGCTGAAGCGGTTATGGAACCTCCCGCCTTGCACAACACCCAGCTGAAGCAGGGTGTTAATGACAGTGGAATGCCGGCCAACAAAAAACGAGATGCATCCTCTGTCAATAATTGCGCCACTTTTTTCTCGCCAAATCGCTGCGCGACGGGCAAAAGGTTCGTTTCTGTTTTTGAATTTATCAAGCCAATGGTCGAAACAATTGTAATTCTGGATTTCGGGTCGCAATACACGCAGGTCATCGCGCGGCGGATTCGCGAGTGCAATGTCTATTCGGTGATCCTCCGCTATGACACGCCCGCGAAGGAAATTGAGGCGCTGAATCCGCGCGGGATTATTTTGTCCGGGGGGCCGTCGAGCGTTTATTCGAAAAAAGCGCCGCTGCCGGACACGGCGATTTTCAATCTCGGCCTGCCGTTGCTGGGCGTTTGTTATGGATTGCAGTTGCTCGGGCATTTCCTCGGCGGGAAAGTCGAGAAAGGCGAGAAGCGGGAATACGGCAAAGGGACACTGCAGGTGACGGACAGTTTTTGCCCGTTGTTCGCGAACCTGCCGGAGATGCTGCAGGTCTGGAATTCGCACGGCGACAAGTTGACGAAGCTGCCGAAGGGTTTCAAGCCGGTGGCGGTGACGGATAATTCGCAATTTGCGGCCATCGAAAATCGGGCGCGAAAGATGTTCGGCTTGCAATTTCATCCCGAGGTGGCGCACACGCCGCGCGGGAAGGAAATCATCGGCAATTTTGTCCACAACATTTGCGGCTGCGGCAAGAGTTGGACGATGCGCGGATACATCGAGCAGGCGGTGGAGGAAATCCGCAACCAGGTCGGCAACGAGCGCGTGATTCTGGGCTTGAGCGGCGGGGTGGATTCGAGCGTGGCGGCAGCGCTGATTCATAAAGCCATCGGCGATCAATTGACGTGCATTTTCGTCAATAACGGCGTGTTGCGCGGGCGCGAGGCGGGGGTGGTGCGTGAAGTTTTCGGGCGGCATTTTAAAATCAAACTGCAATACGAGGACGCGTCGAAATTATTCATGCGCCGGCTCAAGGGCGTGACGGACCCGGAACGCAAACGCAAAATCATCGGCAAGACGTTCATCGAGGTATTCCAGAGCGCGACGAAGCGCGCGGGCAAGGCGAAGTTTCTCGCGCAAGGGACGCTGTATCCGGACGTGATCGAGTCGGTGCCGATTGCGGGAAATCCGGCGGCGATGATCAAGAGCCATCACAACGTTGGCGGGCTGCCGAAGAAAATGAAGTTTCAACTGGTCGAGCCGCTCAAGTGTTTATTCAAGGATGAAGTGCGCGAGCTGGGTTTGGAATTGGGGCTGCCGCGCGAGATCGTTTTGCGGCAACCGTTCCCTGGCCCCGGGCTGGCGGTGCGCATCCTGGGCGAAGTGACGCCGGAACGTTGCGAGATTTTGCGGAACGCTGACACGATTGTGGTCGAGGAAATGAAGAGCAGCGGATGGTATTACAAGATTTGGCAGAGCTTCGCCGTCTTGCTGCCGATACGCAGCGTGGGCGTGATGGGCGATGAGCGGACGTATGATTACACGATCGCGATTCGCGCGGTGGAATCGCAGGATGGCATGACGGCGGATTGGGTGAAGCTGCCTTACGATTTATTGGAAAAGCTGGCGAGCCGGATCATCAATGAGGTGAAGGGCGTGAATCGTTGCGTGTTCGACATCACGAGCAAGCCGCCGGGGACGATTGAATGGGAATAGACGGGAGAAGCTCCAAGCGTCCAATATCCAAGCACCAGAGAAGTTCCAAGTTCCAAGCTCCAGTTCTGACTTAAAA
>DASXHY010000056.1:0-7944 GCA_036488095.1 Verrucomicrobiia bacterium
CACGCGGCGCGACCAGAGCAACTGCGGAATGAGGCAATTCAGCATCATCAATATCCAAAAGACCCAGCCATACGCGCCGAACGCCCGGTCCCACATCATGTGTTTCTCGAACGGATCCCCGCTATACCACGCCATAAAAGCCTCCATGATGTAGCCGTAGCAAACCATCCAGCACGTCGCCAACGTGACGCACGCCATGTTGTTCAAAGTCCGGACCGTGATGAGATTTTGCAGCCCGTAAATGCGCCGGATGGGAATTAACAGATTCAGCACCATCGCGAACCCGGAATAAATTGCGCCCGCAACAAAATACGGCGGGAAAATCGTCGAATGCCACCCAGGCAATTGCGCCACAGAAAAATCAAAGCTGACGACGCTGTGAACCGAAAGCACCAGCGGGGTAGCCAACCCGCCCAGCAACAGGTAAGCCGTCTGATGCCTTTGCCAATGGACCGCCGAGCCGCGCCAACCCATGCAACTCATGCCGTAAATGATTTTTTTCCATTTGGTTCGAGCCTTGTCGCGGACCGTCGCCAGGTCCGGCATCACACCGAGATACCAAAACATGAGCGAGACGAGGAAATAGGTGCTCACCGCGAAAACATCCCATACCAGCGGACTACGAAATTGCGGCCACAACGCCATCGTGTCGGGATACGGCAGCAGCCAGAAAAATACCCATGGCCGGCCAAGATGGAGCAGGGGAAACAGCCCGGCGCACATCACCGCAAACAAAGTCATGGCTTCCGTGAAACGATTAATCGTTGTGCGCCATTTCTGGTGCAGCAACAGGAGAATCGCCGAAATAAAAGTGCCTGCATGCCCAATCCCGATCCACCAGACAAAATTCGTGATCGCAAATCCCCACGCCACTGGAATATTAATGCCCCAAATTCCCACTCCTTTGTAAACCAGGTAACTCACCGCCCCGCACAACATCAAAAAGAGCGAAAACGCTATTGTAAATCCGAAAAACCAAAATCGCGGATGTGGGTGTTTGAGCGGAATACCCGCAATCTGCTCGCTGACTTTTTCGTAAGTCGTCTTAGGCCCAATCATTTCCGCGGGGTAGCCAAGCACCGTCACCGGATATGGTTTCTCCGGGGCTGGCATGCGCGGCTCGGAGCCTTGGATCGTTTCCATATTATTTTGCAGCCCTCATGCGGTTTGGCTTTCTTTGATTTCCGAATTGCGGTTTCGCAATTTCGCCAGGTACGTCGTTCGCGGCCGCGTGTTGAGCTCGCCCAACATCGAATAATCCAACGGATGACTTTTTAATCCTCCCACCTTGCTTCCGGGCGCGTTGAGATCCCCAAACACAATGGCATTCGCGGGACACGCCTGCTGGCACGCGGTCTGAATTTCACCCGCGCCAATCCGTCGGTTTTCTTTTTCCGCCGTGATGCGCGCCCGGCTGATGCGCTGGATGCAGTAGGTGCATTTTTCCATCACCCCGCGCCAGCGCACCGTCACGTCGGGGTTGTACATCGGCTTAAAGCTCGGCGTCTTGTAATCCGCGTACCAAAGAAAATTAAAACGCCGCACCTTGTACGGGCAATTGTTCGAGCAGAACCGCGTGCCGACGCATCGATTGTAAATTTGCAGGTTCAACCCTTCGTGGTCGTGTACCGTTGCCTCCACCGGGCACACGAGTTCGCAAGGCGCATGCTCGCAATGCATGCAAGGCACCGGCATGTGGCTGAATTCCGGGTTGTCGAGCGTCCCCTTGTAATAAGTATCGATCCGGATCCAATACATCTCGCGATTTTTTTTGACCTGCTCCTTGCCGACCACGGGAATATTATTCTCCGCGTTGCACGCCAGCAGGCACGCGTTGCAACCGATGCAGGTGGACAAATCAATCGACATTCCCCACTTGTAACCTTCGTATTTATATTCGTCGGTGTTGTAGAGCGTCTTGTCGTTCGGCGGCGCCTCGACATCCCTTTTAACGAACTGCGGGTCGCCGCGAAACTGATCCAAATCACCCTCGCGATAAATCTGCCGCTCGGGACTCTGCAAATTGTGATGGGTTTGCGTTGCGACGAGAGGATAATGATCCGCGAGCTTCGTCATTTGCAGTCCGCTGCCGGACCAAAAAGATTTTGAGTCGCGCAACAACCCTGCATTGAATCCCACCCCGCGCCCGACGCGGCCCACGCGCTCCCTCCCATAACCCAAATGCAGCGTCACCGTGTTTTCCGCCTGCCCCGGTTGAATCCAAACCGGCCCCCGGATTTTCCGCCCGTTCAATTCCAGCTCCACGACATCGTTTGTCGCTAACTGCCTCCGTTGCGCCAGCGCCGGGCTGATAATTACCGCATTGTCCCAGGTCAATTTGCTCACCGGCCGCGCGCATTCCTGCAACCACCCATTATTGGCAAATCGGCCGTCCCAAATCGATGGATCGGGCCGGAACACAACTTCAATGTCATTCGCGCTTTTCCTTTCCGCGCCCAGCGCCCCCGTGATCGCCTCCGTTTTCAGGCTGACGTGTTTTTCCGGCAGTCCCGTCCCCTCGACGACGCCATCGTGAATCGCCCGCCGCCAGCCTTTGTCAAAATCCGGCCACTTCTTTTCCGCCTGCCAATGTTCCCGCACCACTTCGTAATCGTCGCGAATCGGCTGCTGCTGAAAAATCGCGCCCAGTATTTCGTGCGCGGTCTTGCCGCCGTAAAGCGGTTCAATCAACGGCTGTTGCAGCGAGATGGTGCCATCGAACGATTTCCCGTCTCCCCACGATTCAAGATAATGCGCCTGCGGAACGTGCCACGCGCAGAGCGCCGCCGTTTCATCCAAATCCGTGCTCACATAAATGCTCCGTTTAACTTTCGACAGCGCCGCGGGGAAATCAAAATCCACTGGCGCGCTGTAAGCCGGATTGCCCCCGAAAATAAATAACGTCTCGACCGCGCCTGTTTTGATGTCTTCCGCCAATTCTCGAAGCGACTCCAGTTGGTTCGCCGGACGAAATTCCGCCGGCTGCGTGTAAAATAGAGTTTTGCCAACATTGCCCAGCTTGTCATTCAAGAGATGACAGAGCGCATGAACAATCGGTGCCTGGCCTTCGCCAGCCAGAATGATGCTTTTGCCGCGATTGCTTTCCAAATCGCGAACGAGCGCCGAAAGCCAGCCTTCGAGTCGCGGATTTTGAGTTTCCGTTCCCAAATTCTCACCCGCGCCCAACCGTTGCGCAATCGCGCGCGCCACGTTTTCAACTTCGCCACTCCCCAGCGGAAACCGGTGATCCGCCATCGTGCCCGTAACCGTCGGCGTGCTTTCCACGACATAGAGCCTATTCATGTCGCTCCGTCCAGCGCTCACCCGCCGTCCGTCTGTGAAATCGCGCGTGTAACGAAGCCGCTGCGCATGCGTATAAAGAAAATCCGATTCGAGCGAAAGAATCACCGCCGCCTGGTCGAATCGATATTGCGTTTCCACAAATTCGCCAAAAGCCAGCCGCGTGCCTTCCCGAACGTTGTCCCGCGAAATGGAATCGAACTGATGCCATTTCGCCTGCGGAAATTTTTTCAACAGCGCCTCGAATTGCGCCGCCAGTGTCGGCGAAGTAATCGTCTCCGTGAGAAACCGCAATCCCGCGCCTTGCCGCGCCTCCTCATCGTGCGTGAGCTGATTCAATTCAAAAAGGAAATCCGCCCACGTGCTGATTTCTCCGTTGTGTACAAAAGCCTGCGACCGGTCCGGATCGTAAAGATCCATGATCGACGCCTGCATCCAGACGCTCGATGCCCCCAAACTCCCCGGATGCTCGGGATTTCCGTCCACCTTGATCGGATGCCCTTCGCGGCTCGTCGCGAGCGCCCCCGTGGCGTATCCCCCCATCTGCATAGACGTTGCGTAAAACAGCGGCTCGCCCGGCACCAATTCCTCCGGCTGCTTGACGTAAGGCAAAATTTGCCGCACCGGTTGTTTCGTGCAGGCCGTGAGACCCGCCAGCGCCAGCGATGCCGCAGCCATCTTCAAAAAACTTCGCCGGCTGACGCCATCATCCCATTCCGACGCTCCGTTCGGAAATTCACGCTGCAACATTTCCTTGAACTCCGGTGTTTCCGCAATTTCGTCGAGACTGCGCCAGTATTGCTGGCCCCGCGCGCCGTTGAGCCGCGCGCGAACGGCGGCGAGATCCAGTTGGGGCGCGGTGTGCGGCGTTTTCATCGGTGACACATGCTGCAATCGCGCAGTTGCTGGAGCCGGTTTGTGCTGATGTGGTATGCGGCAATCAACTCCCGCCCGCGCTCAAGTTGGTCGGGTGGGGCTTGCCATTCGACGTTGAAAATCTGGTCGCGCGGCCGGAGAAATTTTTGCGGCGCTTCGTGGCAATCCAGGCACCAGCGCATGTACAGCGAATGCGCCTTCCACGTAATCGGCATCTGATCCACCGCGCCGTGGCAGGTCGAGCATCCAACCCCTTTCTGCACATGAATGCTGTGGTTAAAAAAAACGAAATCGGGCAATTGATTCACGCGGTTCCATTCGATCGGCAACCCGCTCGCCAGGCTTTCCCGGACCGGCGCGAGCACCGGTGCGTCTTTCCACACTTGCGAATGGCAGGTCATGCAAATCTCCGTCGGCGGCATGCCGGCAAATGCCGATTTCTCCACCGTCGTATGACAATAGCGGCAGTCCAATCCAAGCCCGGCGACGTGATGCTGATGGCTGAAGGGCGCGGGTTGCGCGAGCGGCACATTCACATTGGTCGTATAGGGTGATCGGTAAACGGCATACACCACACCCCAAAAACCAAAGAAAAAGATTACCACTCCAGCCAGCGACGCACGCGCGAAGCTATTGCTGCTCTTTCGGAAAATCTGCGCCATAGTTTATGCTGAAAATGCCAACGGGCTTTTTTGCTCACGATGGATCCAGAACAAAAGGCAGCCTGTCGAACATTTCGCAAACTCAGCCGAGCGCTTCCACATTTCCACCGTCTCCCTCCTCGGTAAATGGGGCGATGGCCCTACGAATTATGTAACGTTATAGCGCCCAGTGTCGTTCATAAGATGGAAAGAAAACATTGTCCCTTGCGCCGGCTGCCGGAGCGTTCATCTTTTCAACCATGTATTCTGTTGCCGACAATTTCGATTCCGCGGGCGTTAAAATTCATTACGCAGTCCATGGGGCGGGCGAGCCGGTAATTTTGATCCACGGGCTTCATTCCAGCAGCAGAATAAATTGGGATTCGCTCGGCGTGACGCATTTTCTCGCGAACCATTTCCAGGTCGTCACGATGGATTGCCGCGGCCACGGACAATCCGACAAGCCCGAGGCTGAAGACGCTTACGGAATCAACATGGTCGAAGACGTGGTGCGGCTCATGGACCACCTAAGAATTCAGCAAGCTCGCATTGTCGGTTATTCCATGGGCGCCGTGATCGCCATGAAACTCGCCGTGATGCATCCCGGCCGGGTTGAGCAGATTATCCTCGGCGGCATGGGCTGGAACAAGGCAGGCGCGCCCCTAAAAAGCGCCGTGGACAGCGTGCCAAAAATTCTTTCCAAGGCGCCTCCCGCCTGCGCGAAGAGTTTTCCGCAATTCGGCGTGACCGAAGCCGAAATTAAGGCAGTGAAAACCCCGATCGCGGTGCTCATCGGAGAGAATGACCCATATATTGAGTGGTACGTGGAACCGTTGCGGCAAGTCCGCCCGGATTGGCCAGTGTACATTATCGCCGGAGCCAATCATTTGAATTGCCCAGGTAAGCCAGAATTCAAAACTCAATTGCAGCCCGCCCTGTAACGCCACCTTCCCACTCTCAACTTTCTTCACGCTTGACGTCCGGCCAACTCAATTGAGATTGATTCGTATGCAAATGGATAAACTGACGATTAAGTCCCAGGAGGCATTACAAGAGGCCCAGCGCATCGCCCATGGCTTTTCACACCAGGAAATCGACGGCGAACATCTTATGCTCGCGCTCATCGGCCAGCAGGACAGCCTCATCCCCGATTTGCTGGAGAAAATCGGCGTGCCGCCCGATAAGCTGAAGCCCGACCTCGAACGCGAACTCGCCCGCCGCCACAAAGTCCAGGGCACCGCCACCGGCGACGTCTTCCTCAGCGCCAGCATGAAAAAAGCGCTCGACGCCGCGCAATCGGAGGCAACCAAGCTCAAGGACGATTACGTCAGCACGGAACATTTACTGCTCGGCCTCATTGACCAGGGCGACAGCTCGCTGAAAAAGATTTTCCAGGCGCATGGTCTGAGGCGCGATTTGGTATTGCGCGCGCTCGCCGATCTACGCGGCAATCAACGCGTGACCGACCAGAACCCAGAGGACAAATTTCAAGCGCTGGAAAAATACGGACGCGACCTCACCGCGCTCGCGAAACAGGGGAAAATCGATCCCGTTATCGGGCGCGATGAAGAAATCCGTCGCGTGATGCAGGTATTGACCCGCCGCACGAAAAACAATCCCGTCCTCATCGGCGAACCCGGCGTCGGCAAGACCGCCATCGCCGAAGGACTGGCCCGCCGCATTGTCAGCGGCGATGTGCCAGAGTCGTTGAAGAACAAAAAACTCGTCGCCATGGACCTCGGCGCGATGATTGCCGGCGCGAAATACCGCGGCGAATTTGAAGATCGGCTTAAGGCGTTCCTGAAAGAAATCGTCGCCAGCGAAGGACGCATTTTGTTGTTCATCGACGAATTGCACACGCTCGTCGGCGCGGGCGCAGCCGAAGGCGCGACGGATGCCGCCAATATTATGAAACCGCAATTGGCTCGCGGCGAATTGCGCACCATCGGCGCCACGACTCTCGATGAATACCGCAAGCACATCGAGAAGGACCCCGCATTGGAGCGGCGTTTTCAGCCCGTCTTCGTTAGCGAACCGTCAGTCGAAGCGACTATTGCGATTTTGCGCGGCTTGAAAGAGCGCTATGAAGTTCATCATGGCGTGCGCATCCAGGATTCCGCGCTCGTGGCCGCCGCGACGCTCTCGCACCGCTATATCACCGACCGCTTTCTGCCGGACAAGGCGATCGATCTCGTCGACGAAGCCGCCTCGCGCATCAAAATGGAACTGGATTCCAAGCCGACCGAACTGGACCAGTTGGATCGGCAGATTTTGCAATTGGAAATCGAGCGCACGTCCCTCTCAAAAGAGAAGGACCCCGCCAGCAAAGAGCGCTTGAAACGCCTCGATGGCGAACTCGCCAATCTCAAAGATAAAGCCAAGGCGCTCACCGCCCAATGGCAAAACGAAAAAACCGCTGTCAACGCCGTGAGCATTGTCCAATCCCAACTCGAACAGGCGCGAACGGAACTCGAGCAAGCCCAGCGCCAGGGCAATCTCACGCTATCGGCGGAAATTCAATACGGCAAAATTCCCGAACTCGAGAAGAAGCTCGCGTCGATGGAGAAACAATCCGCCAGCCACACCCGCAACTCGCTCTTGCGGCAGGAAGTCACCGATGAAGACATCGCGCGAGTGGTCGCGTCCTGGACGGGCATTCCCGTGTCGCGAATGCTTGAAAGCGAGCGTCAAAAACTCGTCAAAATGGAGGAGCGTTTGCAGCAGCGCGTGATTGGCCAGCGCGAAGCCCTCGATGCCATCGCCAACGCCGTCCGCCGCTCGCGCAGCGGTTTGCAGGACCCGAACCGGCCCATTGGCTCATTTATTTTTCTCGGCCCCACTGGCGTCGGCAAAACCGAAACCGCCCGCGCCCTGGCGGAATTTCTGTTCGACGACGAGAACGCCATGATCCGCATTGACATGAGCGAATACATGGAAAAGCACACCGTCGCCCGCTTGATCGGCGCGCCGCCGGGCTACGTCGGCTACGAAGAGGGCGGGCGCCTCACCGAAGCCGTCCGGCGCCGGCCTTACTCGGTCATCCTCTTCGACGAGATCGAGAAGGCGCACCGCGATGTCTTCCTCGGTTACTTCTTCGCGCAGTAAGCGTTTTTTAGTCTTCGCCGAT
>DASXHY010000123.1:0-4418 GCA_036488095.1 Verrucomicrobiia bacterium
CGCGAGCCGGGTAGAGGCGAGCGCGGGGCTTATCGAACCGCGCGCGATTCCACCAGCGTCAACCCCGATAAACACGCTCCCATTCATCCCGCGATGCCCAGCATCCCGCCGGCCTAGAATTAAGTTTTTAACCACATCGATCAGGCTCGATGAATTCAAGCCCTTTTGTCCGACGAGAAAATCCCTTCGCCACTCTGCGAAGAATGGCGCGGACGGGAGCGGATATCGAGCCTTCCGAACGTTGCGAGTTTTGCAGCCTCGCGGTCGCGCCCGGGCATCGTCACGTCTTGGAATTGGCCACTCGAAAAATCGTCTGCTCCTGCGATCCGTGCGCGTTGCGTTTCGAAAATGTTGTCGGCAAATGGAAACTCATCCCGCGCGATGCCCGGCGCCTCAACGGTTTCAACATCACGGACGCCCAATGGGAAAGTTTTTCACTTCCGATTCAACTCGCGTTTTTCTTCCACAGCACGCCCGCACGAAAAGTCCTGGCCATGTATCCCAGTCCGGCAGGCGCCACGGAGTCTTTGTTAAGCCTCAATAGTTGGGATGCATTGGTCGCGGACAATCCCGCGCTGGCTGAAATGCAGCTGGATGTGGAGGCCCTCCTGGCCAATCGCCTGAATGGCGCGTCGGAATATTATCTTGCGCCTGTTGACGTCTGTTTTGAACTCGTCGGATTGATCCGCCTGCACTGGCGCGGATTTTCCGGCGGCGACCGCGTCTGGCACGAGATGAATAAGTTTTTCACCCGGCTTCGCGAGAATTCCCTGCCAACCCCAAACCTTCGCGTGGAGGCCGCCCATGCCTGAGTTGAATTTCCAAGTCACAGGCGTGGAAACCGCCGCGCGCGGCGTGACGCCATTATTGCATTTCAAAATCCGGGCAACGAACTCGCCGCCGGACCATCCAATTCAAGCCGTCCTTCTGAACGCCCAAATTCAAATCCAATGCCCGCAACGCAGTTACAATCCGCGCGAAAAACAAAATCTCGTCGAGCTTTTCGGTCCGCCCGAGGAATGGGGAAAAACTTTACGCAACCGCCTCTGGGCGCACGCGAACTCGACCGTCGGTGCGTTTAATGACCGCACAGAATCCATTTTGCCCATTCCCTGCACCTATGATCTGAACGTGGCCTCGACTCGATATTTTTACGGCCTTGAAGGCGGCGAGGTGCCGCTGCTGTTTCTGTTCAGCGGCTCGGTTTTCTATAGCGCGCCCGATGGCCGCCTGCAGGTCAGCCCCATTTCCTGGAATTCGGAATGTACGTATCGCATCCCCATCGAAGTCTGGCGTTCGTTAATGGAGCAGCAATATCCGAATACGGCCTGGCTTTCCTTGCAGCGCGATGCTTTTGACCGGCTTTACGCATTCAAACGCCGACACAGCATCATCACCTGGGAGCAAACGATCGAGCGGCTTCTGCAAAACGAACGCAACGAAAAGGGCAGGGGACCCCGGAGCGCCGAGCCGGAGGAAGTGACGGCATGAACTCCACACTCGTCGATCAAATCGCTGAAGCCGTGCTCTATGAAGGCTACGTTTTGTATCCCTATCGCGCGTCCTCGAAAAAAAATCAGCGCGAGCGGTTCACTTTCGGACGCGTCTATCCCCAGGCTTACAGCGTTGACCAGGGCGGTGCCGAGCCGTTCCTGATGCAGACCGAGTGCCTGGCCCAAGCGACGACCAACACGTTCAAAATCCACGTCAGCGTCCGGTTCCTGCATCTCATGACTCGCGAGATCGGCGCTTTGCAGACACCCATGGCGCATTTCCCAAACGGCACGGAGCCGCATTTCACCATCGTTCCCGAATTGCGAATGGATGATCAGTTGTTTCAACCGTGGCAGGAAGCCATCGAGCGCAAAGTTTCCGCGGCGCCGCTGGCCTTTGGCGACGGCTCGCTTGTCAAAACGAATGTTCCCTTTCGCTTCTTCGCCGCCCGCGAACTGGAAGTGATTCGCGACCGGCAAAAACTCGCGTGCGGAGTCATCGTTCGCCATCAGCAAGCCATTGAGGGAACGATTGAGATCACCATCCAGCCTTTGCAATCGTCCTTGAACAAAATCACGGTCCGCATTCTCAACCACACGCCGCTTTCCGCCTCGGATTTGTGCGATCGCGAAGCCGTTTCAATGCGCACGTTTGCTTCCACTCATGCCGTCCTGACCGTCGAAGGCGCGGAATTTATTTCGTTGATCGATCCACCTCCCGAGTTCAAGGAAGCAGCCGGCGCCTGCAAAAATTTAGGCACCTGGCCGGTGCTCGTCGGAGACGAAGCTCAATCCCCGCGCGATACGATGCTGTCGTCCCCAATCATTCTCTACGATTACCCCAAAATCGCGCCCGAGAGCGCCGGGCCGCTGTTCGACGGCACCGAGATCGACGAAATCCTCACCCTCCGCATCCTGACCATGACCGATGAGGAAAAACGCGAAATGCGTCACATCGACGCGCAGGCGCGCCGGTTACTCGAACGCACCGAGGCATTGCCGCAGGATTCGTTATTGAAAATGCACGGCGCAATGCGCCCCGTGGAACGCGAGACACCGATTGAGTTTGACGATTTCTTTGGCGCGAGCACTCCGCTCCAGGGCGTCGCTGTTGGCGATATCTATCTGCGCGCCGGCGACCGCGTGCGAATTCGTCCGAAAGGCCGCGCCGACGTCATGGATTTGGCCTTGAACGGCCAGACCGCAATTATCGAAGCGGTGGAACAGGATTTAGAAAAGCGCGTTCATCTCGCGCTGGTGTTGGAAAACGATCCCGGCAAAGACCTCGGCCTGATGCGCCAGCCGGGACATCGGTTTTTCTACGGCGTGGATGAAGTCGAACCGTTGCGGGAGGAATTCAAATGAAACGCATCCTCATCGCGGGCATTGGAAATATCTTTTTCGGCGACGACGCATTCGGCGTCGAAGTCGTGCGCGAGTTGCCACATCACACGCTGCCCCCGGAAGTTCGCGTGATTGATTTTGGCGTTCGCGGTTACGACCTCGCGTACGCGCTCGCGGATGGCTATGACGCGGCGATCCTGGTGGACGCCACTCCGCGCGGCCAAGCCCCGGGCACGCTTTATTTAATCGAGCCGGACCTCGCAAATCTTGGGTCACTGGAACGCGCGAGTGTCGATCCGCACAGTCTTGGCCCCATTCGCGTCCTGCAAATGGCCGAGGCCCTCGGCGGGCATCCCGCGCAAATATTTTTAATCGGTTGCGAACCGGCGGAATTGAATTCCGCGGACGGTCACATGGGATTGAGCGATGCCGTGCAGGCCGCGGTGCCCAAAGCCGTCGAGATGATTCAATCGCTCCTCCAGAATTTAGTGCATTCAGAAACGACCGTCGTCGCCCGCAGCGTGGCGGCCTGAAAGGAAAACGCATTATGAAAAGAACCGTGCGAAAAATGATTCGTAGAGACAACACGGCCCGCAACGCGTGGATCGTGTTGGGCGGGTTGGTCGCGTTGGGCGTCGTTGCCATGACCGTGCGCGAATTGCCTTCCATGCGCCGTGAAGCGCGCCTGATGAGAATGTGACGAAAGGAAAATATTTTTATGAAGACACCAGAAGTTGTGGCCGACCGTGAGCCGGCCGTTAAAGAAATTCATATCCTTTGGACGCCGGACGGCTTGAGCTGCGATGGCGACACTGTTTCCGTGACAGCGGCCACGCAGCCCAGCATCGAAGACCTCGTGATGGGTGCGATCCCCGGCTTGCCCAAAGTTCATTTGCACAATCGCGTGCTGGCCCCCGAAAACGGTTCGGATTACATGAAGGCGTGGTTTGACGCCGCCGAAGGCAAGCTCGATCCATTCGTGCTCGTCGTCGAAGGCTCCATTCCGAATGAGGACATTAAGGAGGAAGGCTACTGGGCGGGCATGGGCACCGATCCAAAAACCGGCCAGCCAATTACATTATCCACCTGGATCGATCGCCTCGCGCCCAGAGCCGTCGCGGTCGTCGCCGCCGGCACTTGCGCGACCTATGGCGGCATCCATGCCATGCAGGGCAATCCCACCGGCGCGATGGGCCTCGCGGATTATCTCGGCTGGAACTGGCGCTCAAAAGCCGGGCTTCCCGTCGTTAATGTTCCCGGTTGTCCCGTGCAGCCTGACAACATGATGGAAACGCTGCTCTATTTGCTTTACCAGGTCGCCGGACTCTCGCCGATGATTCCGCTCGATGAAAATCTGCGGCCGACATGGCTCTTCGGCAAAACCGTTCACGAAGGTTGCGATCGCGGCTCTTATTATGAACAAGGCGATTTCGCGCACGAATACGGCTCGCCGAAATGTCTCGTCAAAATCGGCTGCTGGGGCCCGGTCGTGAATTGCAACGTCACCAAACGCGGCTGGATGGACGGCATCGGCGGCTGTCCGAACGTGGGCGGCATTTGCATCGCCTGCACCATGCCCGG
>DASXHY010000143.1:0-3444 GCA_036488095.1 Verrucomicrobiia bacterium
CAAAACTGTCCGTGGTGGACCCGGAAGCAACCCAGGCATTGAAGGACAAGGAGGCGATGCACGTGCCGGCGATTGTACGTTATTACACCAACGCGGCGGACGACCTGGAAGCCCGGTTCCGGCAGGCATTTGCCAAAACGAGAGAAAACTTTCTCGAATCGGTCAACCAGGATTTCGGCCATCGGACGTTGTCGGCGGAGGAATTGAGTTCCGTTAAATTTAATTGGTTGGCGGAGCAGTTTCAAACGCAGAACAAATTATTTCCGCTCAGCACCAACCGCGCGGCGTTGTGGGCGAGCGGCGACACGGACGAAGGCTACCAGGCGTCCTTGATTCCCGCCTTGCGGAAGACGATGGCCTCGGCGATCCGGCCCGAACCTTTGCCCGCGGACACCAAACTCGGTTATACCGTGCGATTGATCCCGCTCGGCGACACCAATGCAATCCTGAACGCCCAGACCGCCGAGCGGCTCAGCAGAAGTTTTTCGCGCAGCAATTTCGTGACGCTTGCCGAAGTAAAAAAAGGATTTCAGAATATATTTCCGCGTGAAGAGCGCGACGTTGCGAAATACCTCGCCACGCTGCTGACGCCCAATTGCGTGGTGGAGGAACAAATCACCCGGCAACTTCGCGCCAAGCGCACCGAAGGGGTGTGGTCGGTGATTGATTATCAACCGGGCGATATCGTGGCGCATCGCGGCCAGGTCATTGACGGAAAAACCAAAGCGGCGCTCGATCAACTCAGGGAAAAGGCGGTCGTAGAGCAATTGCAGGAGTTGCAGGTGAAACAACAGGCGTCAGTGGGGCAATTGCAACAATTGGTGGCAGCCGACAAGGCGAAGGGCGCTGAGGCCCAGGCGCACGTCCGATGGCTGATTGGCGGATTGGGCGCGGTGGTTTTATTTTTGGCTGGAGCGATCTGGCAGCTTGCGCGACGCAAAGAACCGGCCTCGCTTTTGCCGGTGCCAGCCGCCGGCGGCGCGCTCGAATGGCAACAGCGCGCGCTCACGGCCGAGCAACGCAGCGAACAACTGCAAGACGCCGCACGCGCGGGGCTGATGGCGCAACTGTCGCAGTGGCTTTCGAATGTGTTGACCCGCCGATTGATTTCCCAGCGCCGCCTGCTGCTCGATACGCAAAAGCATGCCGCCACCGAAATGGCCGAACTGGAAGCGCGGCTGGAAAGAGTCCAGGCGCCGTTGCAGGTCCGGCTGGCGGCTTATGAACATCGCATTGCCGAGCTGGAAAAAGAACTGGCGGTGCGCGGCGAAGAAAACCGCGAACTCCTGAAGGCAAAAATCGAGATGATGCGGAAACAGTTGGAAGCGGAACGCGTGAAGAATCGGCTGGAGTTTAATTGAAATCCGCGGCGGTGGGGCGCGTCACTCCGTGCGCGCCGTCTGGGCGAATCGAGCGGCGGCGCGCACGGAGTGACGCGCCCTACCCACCGAAAATGGAGCCTCGTTACCTCGGCTGCTACAACTACGCCGCGCGCTTTTTTTCCTGCGTGTGCAAGGCCCGTTCGTAGCATTCCATCGCCTCGCCATATTTCTCCAACCGGCTGCACAAGCCGCCTTTGTGGAGATAGGCGATGGTCAATGAACCATCCGCGGCGATGGCGCGATCATAACATTCCAAGGCCTCCTGCGGCTGGCGCATCTTTTCCAGCGCGGTGCCCTTTTTGACCAGCGCCTCCGCATTATTGGGGTCCGCTGCCAGGATTTCATCGAATGCGGCGAGGGCTTCTTCAGGCCGCTCGATCAAAAGAGTTTGTCCCCGCTCCAACAGTTTCGCGATCTGCGCCGATTTGTCCTCGACGGCTCCCTCTAACGCGAGTTCCGGATGCGAGCGCTCCTCGACGTGACCATTGCCGTTGGTTGAGGGCGCCGATTCCTTCAAGGGCAACGCGGCGGTGTGCTCAAGTTCGGCAATTCGTTTTTCAAGTTGCTGAACCAAACCAATGAGCCGCGTATTGGATTGCTCCACCGAGCCTCGGCCCAAAGCTTCGTGTTCACCCACTGCGAGCGCGGCGGCGGTCGGAAACGCCAAACTCCGGCTGGCGGATAGCGCCGTGGAAATTTCCGCGAGGCGGCTCACGGCGCGCCATTGGAAAAACGCGGTCAGCAACGCCGCGGCAAATCCGACGAGGGCAAAAATACCCACAATCATCAGCAGCAAATGGTTCGTGCTCTGGGCGGTCTGCGATTCGCTGGCGCGCTGCTCGAGCAATGATCGCTCAATGGCCTGCAAACGATTCGAGAGCGTCGCCGCGTCCTGGGCGGCGGCGGCCTGGGCTTCCTGGCGGCTGCGTTCGATGGCCAATTGGGTATCGTGCAGTTCTCCCTGAAGCTGGAGATACGCTCGCAAGGCATCATTGGAACCCGAATTTTCCTGCGGTGGCTCGCTGGCAACTACCGGTGTGGTGGCATCCGCAGCCTGGAGATTCAGCAGTGGAAGCGCGAGCAGAAGGCAGAAGACACCAAGCTTTTTGGGGGTTAAAAAGCGCGGAATTCTCATGCGAAGCAGATTGAGCGGTTGCGCGCGGCTTGTCAAGAAACGCGCCGCGAAATTTGTTCACACACCATTAACAGGTTTTGCACCGCGAGTGGCATGGGCGTCTCGCCCGTGCGATTCAAGAGATTGTAGGAAATAGAAACACACGGGCGAGGACGCCCGTGCCACTATACCTCCGTTGACACTGCCCTCCCCTCTGTTTAGCTTTCGGCCAATGTCTGGACTGCCTTTCGAACTCCTGCTCGCGCTGCGCTATCTGCGGCCCAAACGGACGTTCGTTTCCGTCATCACTTTGATTTCCGTTGCCGGCGTGGCGCTGGGGGTCGCGGTGCTCATTGTGGTGATCAGCGTCATGAGCGGTTTTGACAAGCAACTGCGCGATACCATCCTCGGCTTCAATGCCCACCTGAAAGTTTACGTCCCGCACAAGGAAATGACCGATTACCGCCAGGTGATGAGCGTTGTGGCTTCCAACAAAAACGTCAAAGGCGTGGCTCCTTACATTCTCTCGCAGGTGCTCATGGAAACCACCACCAACGATCATTCCCAGCAACAGTATGACTTGGCGCCGTGGGTGCGGGGCATCGATCCCGAAGCGGAAACGAATGTCAGCACTTTGGCTTCGAGCATGGTTGAGGGAAAATTCGACGTGAGCGGCCACGGCATTTTGATTGGCAGAGTTCTCGCGAATGAATACGGCATCGAACTCGGCGACACGGTAAATATCTCCTCCGCGCAGGACGTGAAAAAAATGCGGGAGAGTTATGAAAAGGGACATCAGGAGGCGATTCCGCCGATGGAATACGAAGTGCGCGGCATCTTCGACGTCGGATATTACGATTTCAATGCCACCACAGTCGTCATCTCGTTCGTGAATGCTCAGGACATGAACGGCCTCGGCGACCGCGTTCAGGGCCTGATGGTGATGTT
>DASXHY010000171.1:0-3796 GCA_036488095.1 Verrucomicrobiia bacterium
GCGATCATAGTCCCGGTGGTAACCACGATCGTAGTCCCGATGGTAGCCGCGATCATAGTCGTGCCCCCAATGATACCGCGGCCAGTAAGAGCGATTGTCGTAGTCATGATAATAGTAGTCACGATGGCCGAAGCCGAAGCTCAGGACCGGCGGATCCACCACTACGGGCGGCGCCACCACCACCGGCGGTGCAGGGTCGTAAACCTGTGGCGCCGGCGCATAGACCTGCGGCGCAGGCTCCACATAAGTTGGCGCCGGTTGCACATACACCGGGGCTGGCGGAGTCACCACCACCGGCGGCGGGAACGGAATTCCGATGCCCAGATTGAAACGGACGCCGGCTTGCGAGGCCGTTACAGCCCCGAGTAAGACGGCGGATAGTAATAGTAGTTTTTTCATATAATAATATAGACGGAGCAGCCGAAATTGTATTTAGCGTCGCGTCACTTTTTTCCAAATTTTTATTTGAATTGCGGTGAATAAAGTGAAGCTGTAAACGTCGTGTGATGCGGCCTCGCGCGCGCACTTTTTGCGCAGCCAAAACTCGCATTTCCGATTGGGGGGCGCGCCCGCCTCGGGCGCAGTTCGGCGCCCCGCGCGCCGAACGCGTGCGGCGTGGGAAGGCACTGAACGGTGGGATGATTTTACGCCTCAAAGTGAGACGCGAGGCGCGGCGCACAGCGCCCGGGGCGCGCTCCCCATTTCCGACGGCATCGTTTTGGTTAAAATCAGGTTTTGGGGAAAGACCCCATATACCCAAAAGACATCGGCGCATTATTGTTCTCACGAACTTTGGACATGCTTTCAGCACGTCTCATCCAAAGAGAGAATAACTTTATGGAAACTCGATCTGCATCCGACATTGAAGAATCAACAGAAAAACTACTCCAGGATCTAAAAGAAGTCGTGCGCGATGGCGAAGAATTGTTGCGCGCCGGCGCGGAGGAATTGGGCGAACGCGGGAGTGCCGCGCGCGAGAAACTTGTGGCCGCGCTCGAAATCGCGAAGGAAACGCAACGGCGTTTGCAGGAGCGCGCCGTGGCCGGCGCGAAGGCGGCGGATAATTACATTCGCAGCAAACCCTACCAGTCCATCGGCGTCGCCTTCGGGGTGGGAATGCTGTTCGGACTACTCGCCTCCCGCAGAAAATGATCCAGAGAGAAGAGCAATTGCCGACGCTCGGACGGCTGGCCCGCCGGACGGTTTCCACCTGCCTTGGGGCGCTGCAAAACCGCGCCGAACTTTTCGCCCTGGAATTCGAGGAAGAGAATGACCGCCTGATGAAGATGGTCGTGTTCGGCGTGATGGGAATGTTCCTCGGCATGATGACGATCCTGCTGGTGACCGCGCTGGTTATTTTTCTGGTGCCCGAAGAGGATCGCGTTTGGGCGGCGCTGGGATTTGCCGTGTTGTATCTGGCGGGAGCGGTGGCCTCCGGGCTGGCTGTGAAAGGGCTGCTGAAACAAACTCCATTTGCCGAATCGCTGAATCAAATTAAAAAAGACTCGGAGCTTCTGGACGCGTTCAAATGAGCAAATTCGAGACGAAAAAAAAATTGCTGGCCGCCGAAAGCGAGGTGTACCGTCAATTGCTCAAGCTCGAGTTGCAAACTTTCAAAGTGTACGGAGTCCGAACCAAACGGCGCTTGAGTTCGTTCGGAACGTATATGCCGATGGTAATGTCATCGGTTCCCATCGTGAGCGGATTATTTAGACGCAAGGGCGGATTTTCCCTGAAGCGGATTAGCTCGCTGGTATTCCTCGGCTGGAAAACATATCAACGATTTGCTCCAATGTTCGGCCGTGGAAAGTTTTCAGGAAAAAACGAATCCACCCAGACGGCCGCAGAGGAATACTTGTCCAAAAGGCTTTAAGAGATGACTAGAGCCAGGTCAGGCGGGAAATCGGCCGGCGGCGCGGAGCAACGTGGAGGGGACGCCTCAGAGGGCTGAAATTCCGAAACCCTTTATGCCAGGTAAAAAACACCTCCGTGGGGCGAGTTCGAAAGAACAACGCCAGTACGAACACATCAAAAAATCCGCCCAAAAATCCGGCCGCTACGGCAAGCGCGCGAAAGAAGTCGCCGCCCGCACCGTGATGAAGAAGCGCGCGAAAAAGAAGCGGAAGTGAGCGTCAAAAGCTCCAAATCCCAAGTTCTCCGCCTTCGCTCCCAGCTTCGGCGCGACCGCGTCGAAACGTGGTGAAGACGGGCAAGCTCCGGAGAAATTTCAAGCCACCAAACTCCAAAACCGATTGTCGGAATTGTAACTTGGAGCTTTTGCGGGGCCTCACTCACATACGCGAAATCGCGTCCGCCCTGGGTTGGATAACCCATGCTGTTCCTCGGACGAAATTCGGGGAAGACCCTATGGCAGGGGGTACCAGTCAAACCTAGCGTATGGGCGACTGGAAAACCATTCAGTCGAACCAAGGTAAAACAAACTATGAAAATAAAATTCGTTACAATGACGGCAGCCGTGTTGTTAACCGCAGGCACAGCAATGACGCAGACTACCGTGACCGAAACGACCACCACCACGACGCACGTGTGGAGCGATCCCGGCGCCTGGTGGGGAAATCATTGGGTTTACTATTCCGGGGATCGCTATACGGCAAACGAACTAAGCCTGGATTTTTTTGGCAGTTATCTTGCCGGCCAACGTGCCTTTGAAAAGATGTTCGATACCAACATTCGGCATGGCAAGTGGGGCGGCGGCGTGGGCGCGAATTATTTCTTCACCCGCAATATCGGCATCGGCGGGGACATCAACATTCCCGATGATGGCGGCAATTTCATTAATAACGTCAATGGCAGCCTGATTGCGCGCGTGCCGATTGGCAACTCCGGCCTGGCCCCCTACATCTTTGGCGGCGGCGGGCGGCAAACGGACCCGGCCTGGGAATGGACTGGCCATTTGGGCGTCGGCATGGAGTATCGCATGAATCCCGTGACGGGTATTTTTGTCGATTCCCGCTATACCTGGGTCAAGCATACACCCGACGAAATTTTATTCCGCGCAGGACTCCGCTTTGTGTTCTAGTTCTGGATTGGGTTGTGCCAAAACGCTGGGATTTCTCCCGGCGTTTTCTTTGTACATTTTCCTCGTAGGAGACGAGGTAACGAGTCTCTAATTTCCTCCGCTTCGAGAGGATTGATCAGAGACTGGTCACGGGCGTGTTGCCCAAATCCAACGAGCGAAAACCCTGGGCATCCTCCTCGTTGCTCGTTCTCATCCTCGTAATCGAATTTCCAAACAAATCGAGGACGATAACGAGGAGGGACGAACGCTCCTTCGCGCCCAAGCTGCTTTGGGCAACACGCCCTCACCTCGTCTCCTACTTACTGAATTATGCTCGTTAGGTCCATCACCCCATTTTAACGAAACCGGACGGACGCTAGCATCCCTCTGAATTCATCGGAATACTGACTTATGCAAACAATTGAAGATGTCCTCGCTACTGTGGATGGTTGGTTGCACCCGAAAGAGGCGCGATTGCTTTACCGGCTGGCCAGTGAATGCAAAGGGCGCGGCGCCATCGTGGAAATCGGCTCATGGAAAGGCAAGTCCACCATCTGCCTCGCGCGCGGTTCGCTCGCGGGCGGCAAGGCGAAGGTCAACGCCATCGATCCCCATACCGGCTCGCCGGAACATTCAAAGCAATTTGGCGTCGTTTGGACCTTCGATGAATTCCGCCGCAATATCGAAAATGCCGGCATGAACGAGATGGTCATGCCGCACGTGGATTTTTCCGATGCCGTCGCCAAAAAATTTAACGAGCCGGTCGAATTGATTTTC
>DASXHY010000194.1:0-4250 GCA_036488095.1 Verrucomicrobiia bacterium
CAAAAAGAAAGCGCGAGCGCTGCTCGAAACCGTTTTGCGGCGCGATCCCAACCATGCGCTGGCGGCGGACCTGTGGAGCGATATGGATTTATGAAAGAATTCCAGACACGTGGCACGGGCATCTTGCCCGTGAGTTTCGATTCGCACGGGCGAGACGCCCGTGCCACGTATGCGTTCAATGTTCTTCGCCGAACGATTTTGAAAGCCGGGCGTTCGCCGGCCTGAGAAACTGATGCATCGTGAAAGTATTGACGAACAATTTTGCGGTCCGCCGTGAACAGGGCTTTGAAGTCTATGTGCTCGGCAACCAGGAGGTCGAAATTGCGGTCGTGCCGGCGCTCGGGGCGAAAATCATTTCCGTGAAAAACCTGCGCACCGGCCGCGAATGGATGTGGCACCCGCCCGGCGAATTGGAGCTTTTTCACAATCGCCCGGGAGATAATTTTTCCCGCAGCCCGCTGGTCGGCGTGGATGAATGCCTGCCGACGATAGATCCCTGCGTCTGGCGCGGGCGCAAGCTGCCCGATCACGGCGAAGTTTGGAGCGCCGAATGGAGTGTGGATGAGGAAATGTGGCAAAAGGGCGCGCTGAAAACTTCGGTCCGTCTGGAAATTTCCCCTTTCGATTTCGCACGAACCGTCGAGCTGGACGAAAACGTCGTCCGGCTCAGTTATGAATTGAGCAATCGAAGCACCGCGCCGGAATATTTCCTGTGGGCCATGCATCCGCTGCTGAGCCTTCAACCGGGTGACCGCCTCGCGTTGCCCGCCGCGACACGCGCACTGCTGGATGGCGCAGACTGGGTTGACGCCATTGATTCCGTCGTGCCGAAGGGCAACTGCTCGAAGCTTCTTGCCGGGCCATTGACAGAAGGTTTCAGCGGCATCCATAATGCAAAAACCGGCGAAGGGTTCGACTTCGAATGGAACGCTGCGGAAAACAACGGGCTTGGATTGTGGCTGACGCGCGGCGGCTGGCATGGGCACCATCATTTTGCCATCGAACCGACCAACGCAGGCGCCGACGCGCTCACCGAAGCAGTGGGCCGCGAATGGTGCGGCATTGTGCCCGGCTCCGGTTCCACCACCTGGCAGGTCCGCTTTCGGATTCGGTAATGTTATTCGCCGTAGATCGTTGAAACTATGCGACAGAAAAATTGTCTTCCGGGCCTTGCCGTGTTTGCCGCGGCAATCGCCTTCATCAACAGCACCTCCGCGCCCGCCGCCCCGGCCGCTCGCGAACGGTTCGAACTAAAAACTAAAAGTTTCTCCGTCACTTTCCAGGTGGGTGACGATCACCGGCTTTATCAAATTCCGATTGGCGGCGCCGAGCCGGATGCAAAGCATTTGCGGGACGACGAGTTTTATCCGCAGGCAGGCGACGGTTATGTTTGGGAACCGGCGTTGCAGTTGGTGCATGCGGACGGGAACACTTCCACGGCGCTGCTTTACGAGGGCGTCACGCAAACCAACGAGTCCGCGGACATTGAGTTGACGCGCGTTCAACTGCGCGACCCCGCGTATCCATTCGACGTGACGCTTTGTTTTCGGGCACATCACGACGACGACGTAATCGAGCAATGGACCGAAATCCGGCACCAGGAACCAAAAGCGGTCGTGCTCAAACGCATGGCGTCCACTTCACTTTTGCTTAACACGAATGTTTACCTGACACATTTCTTCGGCGATTGGGCCAAGGAAATGTTATATCCCATCACGGAGCAAATCACTCCCGGAACAAAGGTTTTGGATTCAAAGCTCGGAGTCCGCGCGGCGCAATTCAGCAATCCGTCCTTCATACTTTCACTCAACGGCCAGGCGACCGAGACAAACGGCCAGGTCCTTGCCGGTTCGCTCGCGTGGTCCGGCAGTTTTCAATGCGCATTTGACGACAACAGCAAAGCGGTGCGGGCGTTATGCGGCATTAATCCGTTCTCGTCCACTTATTGGCTGAAACCGAACGAGACGTTCACGACGCCGACCATGATCTGGGTTTGGAGCGGCAATGGGCTGGGCGATATGAGCCGGAAATTTCATCGTTGGGCGCGCGATTTCGGCATGCGCGACGGCCACAAAACCCGCACCGTGCTGCTCAACAATTGGGAAGCGACCGGTTTCGATTTTGATTTCAATCGCATCGCGAACCTGTTCGGCCCGGCAAAGGAAATCGGCACCGAATTATTTCTGCTGGACGACGGCTGGTTTGGGAACAAATACCCGCGCATAAACGATCAGGCGGGCCTGGGTGACTGGCAACCGAATCGCAAACGATTGCCAAACGGCCTCGCGCCCCTGGCCGCCGAAGCGGTCAAGCACGGTCTACAGTTCGGCATCTGGATGGAGCCCGAAATGGTGAACCCAAAAAGTGAATTGTTCGACCAGCACCCGGACTGGGTCATCCGCCAGCCGAAACGCGAGCTTGAATTGCAACGGCATCAACTCGTCCTCGATCTCACGCGCCCCGAAGTGCAGGACTTCGAGTGGAAGACCATCCAGAGCATTCTCAGCGTGCCGGACATCGCTTACGCCAAGTGGGATTGCAACCGGTATCTGACGCAACCCGGCTCGGAATATCTCGCGCCGGATCGCCAGTCCGAACTTTGGATTGATTACGTGAATGCGCTCTACGCGCTGATGGACAAAACGGCCAAGGCTTTTCCGAACACGGAACTGATGCTTTGCTCCGGCGGCGGCGGGCGCGCGGATTATGGTGCGCTGAAATATTTCCACGAATTCTGGCCAAGCGACAATACCGACCCGGTTTCCCGCGTGCCGATGCAGTGGGATTATTCCTATTTCTTTCCGCCAACCGCAATCGCCGGGCATGTGACGCATTGGGGCAATCGGCCGATGCACTTTGCGTGCAGCGTGGCGATGAGCGCGCGCTTCGGGATGGATTTGGACCTGAACAAACTTTCGGCGCAGGACAAAGCCATTTGCGCCGGCGCCATCAGCGCCTACAAAAAAATCCGCGAGGTAACCTCGCTCGGGGATTTATACCGGTTGGAAGACCCGCACCAAGGCATCCGTGGCGCGCTGAATTTTGTATCGCCGGACCGATCGCGCGCCGTCGTGTTCGTGTTCCAGTTGCAGGATGGCCAGAACACCGTGGTGCGGCCGCAGGGTCTGGATCCGGCAAAGAGCTATAAAATTGGCGAGTTAAACCCTGCGCCAGGCCGCCCGGCGATTGAGCAGGAAGGAAAAACTTTCACGGGCGAGGAATTGATGCGCGACGGAATCTCGCCTTCCTGCTCCAAGGCGCTCGAAGCTTGCGTAATTGAATTGAATTCGTAGATGAGGTTGCGCGTCAGGATTTGACCATGTTTTTAAGAAAAGATGTCCGCGTCGCACTCCGGGTTCTGCTGTTCATTGTCTGCGTTGCAGATATTTCATCAGCCGGCGCAACAAATAGTTGGTCACTTGCCTCCCTGAATCATCATTGCGAAATCGTTGTTGAGCAGAATAACGATGGCAGTCTGAGCTACGACGCACGTCGAGATGGAAAATCTGTCATTTCAAATTCGCCAATGGGACTTCGCTGCGACGATCAGGATTTCGAACGCGCACTCGTCCTCGATTCAGCCGGAAATGCAACGATCCATTCTGAAGTTTACGAATTGTTTTCCGGCGCTCACACGCACGTGAACCATCAAGTGCAACAGCGAAATCTTCTGTTTCACAACACGAACGGCGTTTTGATTGAAATCGATCTGGCGGCGACGGATGAAGGTGTCGCGTTTCGATATCGTTTTCCCGAAACAAACAGCAATATTCGCATCGTCGAATCCGAACTCACCGGATTTACGGTGCCGCAAAATGCTCGCGGATGGTTGCAGCCCTATCACGCGGCGGGACCTTATACCCCGGCGTACGAGGATTTCTTTTTTCATGTTTCGCCGGGAGATCGTCCGCCCGATTCGCGGGCGAAGGCCGTCGGGTGGGGATTTCCGGCTCTGTTTCGGGTCCCGGATGCGGATGCGTGGGCGCTGTTGACCGAGTCGGGCACGGACGAATCTTACTGCGGCTGTCATCTCGGGCCGGATTCGTCCGGCGGCGTTTACCGAATCGCATTCCCATTGGCAGACCAAGCTACAAAAGGGCGGAGGAATAAATTTGGTCCCGAGCCGCGCTACTCGCTTCCATGGACAATGCCATGGCGAGTCATCGTCCTTGGCAAAACGGCCGGTGATATCGCGATGTCCAGCCTCGTCACAGATCTCGCGCCGCCGTCGCGCCTGGCCGACACGTCAT
>DASXHY010000200.1:0-3475 GCA_036488095.1 Verrucomicrobiia bacterium
CGCGGCATGATTCGCGTGCATCAATTCGACAAGGTCGAACTGATAAAAATCGTCGCGCCCGAGCGCGGTTACGAGGAACACGACAAAATGGTGGCCAACGCCGAACGCGTGTTGCAATTGCTCGGTTTGCATTATCGCGTCGTATTGCTTTGCACCGGCGACATGGGTTTCGGCAGCGCCAAAACGTATGACATCGAAGTCTGGGCGCCGGGGCAGGGGAGTTACCTGGAAGTATCGAGCGTGTCCAACTGCGAAGATTTCCAGGCGCGACGAATGAATCTCCGTTTCAAGAGCGAGGCCGGCGAAAACAAATTCCCGCACATCCTCAACGGCAGCGGCACCGCCCTCGCGCGCCTCTTCGTCGCGTTGATCGAAACCTTTCAACAACCCGACGGCAGCGTCACAATTCCGCCACCGCTCCAGCCGTATCTGAAAACCGATCGTATCCAAAATTCATGAACTCGCTCTGCCTGCGATTTCTTCTCCCTCTCCGCCACGAAGTGGGGGAGAGGGCCGGGGTGAGGTGGCGCTCGTGGTGCACAAAAAATCCTTTCGGGTTAACAAAAATCCGCGGCGCGCAACCGTCGCATCAAAATTTCATGTTGATTCGTGTCCATTCGTGGTTTCTGTTCTGTGCATGAAACTCCTGCTGGCCAGCAGCGAAGTCCATCCGTACTCGAAAACCGGCGGCCTCGCCGATATGGTGGGCGCACTCGCGAAATCCCTCGCCCGCGATGGCCATCAGGTCAGCCTCATCACGCCCCTCTACGCCGGCATCCGCGAAAAATATCCCCAACTCAAATCCGCGGGCTTAAAACTCGACCTCCCACTCGGCGCGCGAAATGTAGCAGGCGGCCTGTGGACGCTATCGCCGCTTCCCAACCTGACAATTTATTTCCTCGATCAACCCGAACTTTATTTCCGCCATTCGCCGTACCTGCAACCGGACGGAATCAGTTATCCCGACAACGACGAACGCTTCATCTTTTTTTCCAAAGCCGTCACACACCTCGCGCGCCACGAACTAAAACCCGACCTTGTCCACCTGCACGATTGGCAGGTCGGTTTCGTTCCGCTGCTGATGCGCCACGAAGAATTGACCGCAGGGTGGGGGAACCCGCCGCCGACCATCCTCACCATCCACAACCTCGCCTATCAGGGCACCTTCCCCGCCTGGCGATACATGTTCACGAACCTCCCCTGGGATTATTTCAATCCGGACAGCGCCGAATTTTACGGCCAGATGAATTGCCTCAAAGCCGGCATCGCCCACGCCGACCTCGTCACCACCGTCAGCCCGCGTTACGCCCGCGAAATCACCACACCCGAATACGGCTGCGGCCTCGACGGCCTCCTGCGCAAGCGCCAGGATTCGCTCACGGGAATTCTCAACGGCGTCGACTTCGAGGAATGGAACACCACCCACAATCCGCACCTCCGCCATCCCTATTCCGTCGATGATTTAAGCGGCAAAACCATCAATAAATTGGACCTGCAAAAAGAACTCGGCTTGCCGGTCAACAAAAACATTCCGCTGTTCGGCAGCATCACCCGGCTCATCGATCAAAAAGGCGTGGACATTTTGCTGGGCGCACTCGAAGAAATGCTCAGTGCCGACCTGCAATTCGTCGTCCTCGGCACCGGCGAACCCGCCTATGAAAACGCCTATCGCGACCTTGCCCAACGTTATCCCGCCAAAGTCGCCGCCCGCATCGGCTTCAACCAGGGATTATCCCAGCGCATCGAAGCCGGCTGCGATTTCTACGCAATGCCATCGAGATACGAACCGTGCGGCTTGAACCAGATGTATAGCCTGCATTACGGCACCGCGCCCATCGTCCGCGTCACCGGCGGGCTCGACGACTCCGTGATCGACATCGCCGAAGACCGCGACCACGCCGACGGCATTAAATTCGTGGAATATTCCAGCAGCGCCCTGGCCAAAGCCATCCGCAAAGCCCTGGCCCTCTACGCCGAGCCCGAATTACTGACGCATTACCGCATCAACGGCATGACCGTCGATTTCTCCTGGGAAAAAACTGCGCGCAAATACACCGAAGTCTACGAAAACCTTTTGAAACCGGTTCTTAAGTAGGTCAAGCGAGTTAATGGGCTACAATCCGAACCTTATTGATTAAATATAACAAACATTGTGCAATATAAATTACCGGGTTTATCCGATTGGTTGACAAAGTACCCGCTTGATTGACAAATCAAAATTTTGCGCTTTCAGCTTGTGGATTCCCGACGAGCCTTCCCGAATTTCAGGAGGCGTTTCCAAATGATGACGCTGGGTCAGCAACTGAAGCTTTACCGCAAGCAAATCGAGGCACCGTTCCGGGAGCACCGACCACGATCTGTTCGGTAGCCTGCCGGGCACCAAGACGGTTTTAGCGCCACGGCTGCCGGGGGCCATTGGCAACGATCCGGATCGTTATGGCGTCTGGGCGGATTGTTTTCGCAAAGCCAGCGCTTGGGGCCAAGCGTACTATCGGAAGAAACGCGATGAGGGTATGAGCCATGCCAGCGCCTTGAGATGGACACAGAACAACTCCGCTTTCTTCCGTTCAAATTCCCTCTTTGCGTCTTTGTTTCTTTGCGCCTTTGCGTTGATTTCCCACTGACGGTCTGGCCTTACGCCGCCTTCCGCTCAATCCCCGCCGTCCGCGCCAGCTCACGATAAATCTTTGCCACGCGTTCAATCTGGCCTTTGGCCGCAAAACGCTCGTAGAAACCGTCGCTCTTGAACTCGCGAATGCGTTCCGTCCATGGCAACAATTTTTCCCGCCATCGCTGCACCCTGCCCTCTTCGTTTTCGCCGTCCTGCGCCGACAAATCCGCGCACACGCGAATCAGCGCCTTAAGCGTGACCGGTTTGGTGACCATGTAATTGTCATTGCCCCACGATTCGCCAAACACTTGTGCCGCAGCTTTCAAAAAATCCCGCACCCGACCGTAATAACGCTCCACGTTGCGCGCGTCGGTGCCCTGCCCCTCGATCTTTTTCCACGCGGCTTTCACCCACCGATGAATCTCGTTGAACAACTCGGCCTGCAGAATCCATTTCTCCTGCTTGCTCCGGCCACCGAGCCGATTGATGCGATAACGCAGCGGGCTGTCGCCGGCGCTATAAAGCATCTCCACAATTTTCGCCGCAAACCGCCGGTCCGGCTCCGCCCACGAAACACGCTCGTATAAATCCACCAGATGGCTTTTGTTGATGCGCGTCGGCGTCGAATTGATGATTACGAACATTTCAGTGGCGAAATCCTCGCTGCGTCCGTCAAAAATCACCGTCGGCACAAAAATCGATTTGGCCTCCTCCGGATGGGTGCGTTCGTAGAAATTCAGCGCGGCCAGGCGATGTTGTCCGTCGATGATCAGGAATTTATCCTCCGGCGGCTGCAAATGGCCCACGTTTTTGTCGCCGTCGAGCGCGCGGAATTGCAGCGTTTGCGGCGTGAACAGCAGCACG
>DASXHY010000265.1:0-13930 GCA_036488095.1 Verrucomicrobiia bacterium
GGAGGCATATTTGGGATTGAGTACCAGCGCGCGATTCAAGGCCGCCTCCGCGCCATTCGTATCGCCGGATATAAAATCCATTATGCCGAACGCCAGTTCCAGCGGCGCCGTGTCACCAATTTGTTTGGAAAGTTTCTCCAAACGTTTTTGGGCTTTATCCAGCTCCACGCGTGAGGTGACGCTCTCAGCCAGAATGTCCGGCGCTTCGACGTTGGTCGGCGATTTGTCCAAAACCAACTCAGCTTGCTCGGCTGCTTCCTTGAACCCATGTAAATTCAGGAGAATCGTGCCAAGTTTCACGTGCAGGCTCATGTCATCGGGAAGTAGCTCGGAAGCTTTCGAAATATACGCATAGGCGATACGGAAACGGCCTTGCTCGTAATAAATTTGGCCCAACCGGCTGATATTATGCGGGTTCGCACGATCCAGCCGGAGCGCGATGAGATACTCCACCTCCGCCTTTGAATAATCGCCGTCGGCAAAGTAGGTGTCGGCGCGCCGTTGGTGGCGGACCATTCTCGCCTTGGCCGAGCAGCCCGTAATGAGCATGGCGCAGACTGCGGCGGCGGCGAGCGTAATGAGTGTTTGAGTGGTTTTACGCATAATTTATTCCTTCGGATGAACGAGCCCGGCCCGTTCTTTCCGCAATTCACATTTATTGAGATATACCAGTAAAATAAAAAGTGGGACGAGTGACAATACGAAAAACACCGGCCCGCCCTTGTGATGAATGGGGGAATCGATCATTTGCGGCCCGATTCTCACACAAAGCTGCGCAATGACAAAAATCCGGAAACCGTTCCTCAGCAAGGCCAACGGCACCACCGCGAGCACCAGGATCAGCTGTTTCGAAGGGCTCTTCAGAAAAAGATAGCTCGCAATCAAACTGGTGATAACCAAGACCACGCTCGAATGTATCCCGCTGCACTCCGGCGCCACGTTGAGCGCGAAGCTCGGCAGTTGGAAATGTGTGCCGGTCAGAAACACAGGCATCCCAGACGCCGTCAGGAACACATACGCAACATCGGTGGAGCCGAGTTGAAAAAAAGTTTCGATGCCCTCGCGCACGGCCTGTGGAAAAGGAATGCAGAAGAACATCATCGCCACCGGAAAGGCAATTTTCCGGAGATAATTTGAGCCCAGGAAAATAAAACCGCCCCCCAGCAGGAACAACAGGAATGAAAACGTCATCACCGCGAGATAATCAGGCGTTGGAGGATGCCAACCCTTGCGAATGGCCACCCAATAACCGGCGAGCGTAATCGCGCCGGCGGCCATTGGCAGCCAAGCGCCGCGGCGATCGGGCCGCGAGTCCAGCGCCGCCAGTTTCCCCTTGTTAAGCCGGATGAGATAGGCGCACACGAATGGGATCAGCAAAATGTGCGAATACAATTCCGAGTGCAGCGCGTACACGGCCAGCCTGAACAACGGCCGGCCAAAAATGACGAGCAGGATCACCGTGAACAGAATCATCCCCTGAAATTTCCGCCACGTGGGACCCTCGGGCGAGGCGGCGCGCGGCGGCGCAATTGCCCCAGTCACTGGACCGGGCTTCGAAGGGTCGGTCTCCATTTTCATTTAGGCTTCCTCAAAAATAACAACACTCCTTAAGCGGATGCGAACGCGTTTCTGATGTGTCTTTCGTTTAATTCGCGGACTGATTGCGCAGTCCACCATGCTGGCAACTTTTCAATATGCCCAGCTAAGCGCGGCGCCGGCCTGGCTGCTGGAAAAACCGAACCCTAAGTCGCTCGAGGAATTCTGGCTGTAATCGTAGAATGTCGAGAAACTGCAGCGCTTCAAGAAAGGGAAGCTGAGGCCCACGGTATAAACCTCGGTATCGTCGCTCCGAGCCAAGGCCAGGTTTGCGGTCGTCGTTTTGTAATCGGACGTGGCGTAGCTGAAGCCCAATGATAACTGCAATTTTCCCAAAAGCCGTTGCTGAAGACTGATGCCCAGGCTGGTGCTTTCCGTAACGTCACTTTGAAAGAGCGAGGCGCTGACGTCGCGGGCCGCGGTTAGCGCCAGGGTGGTCTGCTCAAACAGATGATAACCGATCGACGCGGAAAAAATCGGCGTCACGATGGCCGGAGCGTTGACATCCAGAAACTGCCGGTCCTCGATGCCGCCGCTGAGAAAGACGCTCAACTTCCTTCCCGGATGCCAGGTGAAGCGGCCCTGGTACTGTTCGTCGAGAGATTTAAAGCCGCCGTTCTGCTCGGAATAACCGACCGTCACGCCCACACCGGCATTCAGTTTTTCATCGATTTGATAATCCATCCATTCCGACCCGGAATAATTCTGCGAATCGCTCAGGATGGCGGGCGCGTTGGTATTCCCGCCCACAAATACATTGGTGCTGGAATTGTCGATCACCGAAAAACCGAGGCTGCCGCTGGTTGAAAACGTTATTTTGTCATTGAACTGGTAGGAAGCGCTCAATCCGGTCTGATAGTTTTCCGTGGCGGTCTGGCTGCTGGTTTCCACCAGTGGTTCGTCCGTCCGGGTATAACTTTGCGAAACTCCAAACGTCCAATCGCCGTAAGCCGCGCCCGCGCTCAGGCTCACGGCCTGATCGATGGTGTTGTGGAAATTGCGCTCGGAAAAAAAGCGGAAACTCGGCGTGTAATTCAAGCTGACATGCGGCCCGATTTCAATCGTCAACCCGGGAGTCAGTGCGTGCGTGTATGTATCGGATGACTCGCCCGGCGCCGAATGCACTCCGGTGGCGTACAAAAACTGATAGTTCGCGCGCGCGCGCAGATGAAGCGCGCCCCATTGCATCAGGCTTTCCATCGGCGCGCCGACGGGAGTTCCAGCCGTTGCACCGGGCTGACCTTCAATCTGCCCGGTTGATTGGCCATTCACCGCGCCGGTCTCCTGGCCGTTGTTGGCTTGCGAATTGATTTGTCCGTTCATTGGACCGCCGGCTTGTTGTGTCGCGCTCCAGGGCGGAATGCCCGGTTGAGGCACCGCCGGCGCGCCTTGAAAACCAGACGGGGGGACGAGGTAGCCCTGCCCCAGCAAAGTTCCGGCGATGGAAAATGGGAATAAGACTGCCAGCCAGCGCGGCAGCCAGTCGGTTGCGGCTTCAAGGCGAAGCCGCGCTCGGCCAACCAAATGCATAGAGTGGGATCGGACTAACCTACAATTGGCAGCGGTTCCGGCCGCGCCTGCCTGCGCTCCATCGGACGCGCAGCCGGCTGCCAGCGCTCCAATGAATCTTCCATGGCTTCCTGCACCGGACGCATCCGGATACCGGCCGCCCGAAGCTTGCCAACGTCCAGGATGCAATTGGCCCGCGGGGCCTTTGCGTCCTCGCGATAAAATTCCTCATCATCCTTCCAGAATTCGAAAGCCCGGTCGGATTTGAGAACGCATTGCATCATCGTGACAATCTGCCGCGTCGTCATTGCTCCGGGATTGGCGACATTGTAAATGCCAAATGGAGCGTGCCGTTCCCACAGATCAAGACAGGCCCGCACTGAATCGTCAAGATGCGAAAATGAGCTCACGTGGTCGTACACCTTGGCGTAGCGCTGCAGCTTCGAAAACAGGTTCGGCAATTTATCGCATTCGTTGAACGGATTTTGCAGCCGCCAGATGTAACTCCGGCCGAGCTTCCCGATCGCCTCCTCCGCCAGCGCCTTGGTGCCGCTGTAGAAATTGCACGGCGCGGAACGGAATGAAAAATTCGGCTCGTCACGTTCGGTGAACCCGTGGAACAAATTCGGGTTCAACTCAAAAAGACACCGCATCTCCGGTTGGTTTAAGTCGCGCACGATGCGCGTGCCGCTGCTATCGACCAATTTGGCGCCCGTGTAGATGTTTCCGGATGAAACATGACCCCACGGCGTATTGGTCATCAAACAAACGCGCGCCACCGTTTGCGGCAAAAGCGTGTTGCCCCACAGCGTCTCTTCACGCGCCAGTTCGCAGGCATCCACATTGGGCCTGCCCATCGCCCCGGCGGCGTTGATGACAAACTCCGGCTTCATCTTGCGCACGTAATCGAAGAGTTGCTCGAAACAGGTGTAATCCACCGCGCTGCGAGTCAGCGGGATAAAACACGTGCCGCGTCGCCGTAACTCGCGGGTGAATGCCTGGCCGATATATCCGGTGGCGCCTAAAAGAAGAGTCAGCATGGGATACAAAAAACTTTTAGATTCAGATGCACATCGAGGCTGCCATTGGCTTCTTAGTCTGGTTCAAGGACTTCGAGCTATTTTGCCCAACTCCTCTTAGCACTACCCATACCGAGCGAAGGGGAGTTTAAAACTTTATTTATAAGGCCCTGATTACCAGCAACTTTAATTTAATCCCAAGCCACTGTGTTAATTTTCGGTTAAAACTATAGTGTAATTTTTCCCGTCAAATTACCTAGGCGCGAACCTCGTACTTTTCCCGATTGCGCTCCAGATTTTTACAATGGTCTCCAGGGAATTTTCCTTAGGCCTTCCAGATTTGACCCGCCTTTGTGGGCATGCCGACCATCGCATTGCGCGTATCCACGATGCAGCGCGCGCTGTCCGCCAGCTCGCGATAATCAACGCTCGCATGCTTGGTCGCGATCAGGACTACGTCGAAACTATTCAAAGTGTCGCGATCCCAATTGACTGATTTCATCCCCGCCCAATGCGGGTGCTCGCGCGTCGGCCGGATGACCGGCACGAACGGATCATAATACGCCACGGTCGCGCCGCGTTGTTGCAGCAGGTTCATCAGCACGTAACTGGGCGACTCGCGGTCGTCGTCCACGTCGGCTTTGTAAGCGAGACCGAGTATCAGGACTTTGCTGCCGTTGATCGCCTTGCGTTGCGCATTCAGCGCTTCCGCGACGCGATGCACCACGTATTCCGGCATGGCGGTATTGATCTCGCCAGCCAATTCGATGAACCGCGTGTTCTGCACGTACTCGCGCGCCTTCCACGTGAGATAAAAAGGATCGATCGGAATGCAATGCCCGCCCAAACCCGGGCCCGGATAAAACGGCATGAAACCGAACGGTTTCGTCTTGGCCGCTTCGATCACTTCCCACACATCAATCCCCATGGCGGTGTAAACGAGCTTGAGTTCGTTCACCAGGGCGATGTTCACGCTGCGAAAAATATTCTCGAACAGCTTCGTCGCTTCCGCGGCGCGGCAGGAGGAAACCGGCACCAACGTTTTGATGGCTTTACCGTAAACCGATTTCGCGCGCTCAAGACAGGCGGGCGTGTAACCCCCAATAACTTTGGGAATCGATGCCACTTTGCTGTTGGGATTGCCCGGGTCTTCGCGTTCCGGAGAAAAGGCGAGGTGAAAATCGGTGCCTGCCTTGAGGCTGGAGCCGGCTTCCAGCACCATGCGCAAATCCTCATCGGTTGTGCCGGGATAGGTGGTGGATTCCAGCACGATAAGAATTCCTTTGTGCAAATGTGGCGCGATGCTTTTGCCCGTGTTGATGATGAACGAAATATCCGGCTCGCGATTTTTGTTCAGCGGCGTGGGCACGCAAATAATCACCGCCTCAACCTCGCGGATGCGGCTGAAATCCTCCGAGGCGGAAAACATTCCCGCTTTCACATGCTCAGCGATGGCGGAGGATTCGATATGTTTGATGTAGCTGCGACCCTGGTTGAGGGATTCGATTTTTGCCGGATCAACATCCAGCCCCAGCACATTCACGCCCGAGCGGGCGAACTGAAGCGATAACGGCAGACCGACGTAACCGAGACCGACGATGGCTATTTTCATATTAGTGGCATCTCTCCTGAATAGGTCCAAACATGGATATTTTATTTTGTTTCAACAAACGTTAACTCCAACCCGGTGCGAAATTTTTTGAGGTGCCGCGGCTGATTTTTGCGTCAACGGCCGGCGGGCGCCTGCGCTCGTGGCTCCGAAGGCTCGCGGTTTTGCGAATGCTCGATATACCAATCCAGCGCCTCGGTCAATCCGCCTTCGACGTCGTAGGTCGGATTGTACTCGAGCAATTCACGCGCCCGGCCGATGTCCGCGTGCGAATGCCGCACGTCACCCTTTTGGAACTCCCGATAAATCGGGCGCAATTCCTTCAGGTGCGGAAAACGCGGCGAAAGGCGTTCTCGCAGGAGCTCGAAAAGCTGGTTCAAAGTCGTCCGCTTGGCGGCGGCAATGTTGTAAATCTGGTTTGGCGCGTTCGGATTTTGCGTGGTGGCGGCGCGCAGGTTGGCCTGGACAACGTTCGCCACAAAACAAAAGTCGCGGCTGGTCTCGCCATCGCCGTTGATGTAAATCGGTTGCCCGGTCAGCATCGCGGAAATCCATTTCGGAATCACCGCCGCGTAAACTCCGTTCGGATCCTGGCGCGGTCCGAACACATTGAAATATCGCAGCCCGATGTACTCCGTGCCGTAACATTTCGCGAAAACGTCCGCATACAATTCGTTGATGCGTTTTGAAACGGCGTAAGGCGAGAGACAGTCGCCAATCGATTGCTCCACCTTCGGCAACCCCGGATGGTCGCCATAAACGGAACTGCTGGAGGCGTAAACGAACCGTTTCACCTGGGCCTCCTTGGCCGCGCACAGCATGTTCACAAACCCATCGACGTTGCTTTGGTGCGTCGGCAGTGGATTCTGGATCGAGCGCGGGACTGAACCAATCGCTGCCTGGTGCAAAACGTAATCCGCGCCGGCACAAGCCTTCCGGCATGCTTCCAAATCCACGATGTCCGACCGCATCAAGACAAAATTCTCCCACAGCGCCTCACCGACATTTCGCCGCACGTCATCCAGATTGCGTTGGTGGCCGGTTGAAAAATTATCGAGGCCCACAACGGATTGGTTGGCGCGCAGCAGCGCCTCGAGCAGGTTTGACCCAATGAAACCGGCCACGCCGGTCAGCAGCCAGGTCTTGCGCGCGGCGGTCAACGATTTCGTCAGTTGTTCAGTGGTGTTCACAGCAATTCTATTGTTTGCCCGGATGGAAAAATAGACGGGCGTATAAATAACCGACCCCCTCGCCGAGGACTTCCTTCACGCCCTCGCTATATTTCCACCAGCGCTTCGGATCGTATTCGCGGTTTTCAATCGAAATAATCCCGACGCGCGCCTTGCCGTCAAATGCTTCCTCAAACAGCAACCGGCTGCGCCGCGCGTGCGGCCCCACGGTGACCAAATTAAAACTGCTCACCGGCAGATGATTTTCATCTATCCATTTCCGCAGGGCGACGGCGGATTCAAACGTGCGATTGCGATATTTTATGTGGGCCGGGACCGCCGTCATCACGTCCGGGTTCACGCCCATCCATTTGAAGCGGTCGTAGGCCACGGCGGCAATGCTGTCGCCTTCTTCGATATTAACTCCAGTCAACGGATCGGCGCCCACGGTAAAAATCATCGTGTAAGGCCGCGACTTGAATTCATCTATGCTCTCCTGTAACGCATAATTTGGAATCCAACCTTCAACGACCAGATATTCGGAATCCACGCGCTCGGTCACCGCCAGAAACCCGTGGACCCAGGAAATAAAACCGCACGCCAAAAGGAGCGCCGCGGCGAATGCCACGAATCGTCCGCGCAACGACAGCACCCATTTTTCCTTCCGCTGCACGAGGCCGAAAAACCGCTGGCGCGTCGGCTTTTCGCCGGATGACTCAGGCTTGCCATTGGACGACTTCCCCGCGCTTTGCGGGTCCACGGCCAGGTCCCGCCGCCGTGGTTGCGGTTTCGCAGTCCGATTGCGGCTCATGTTTCCGCTCCCGTCTGCAACGCCAGGGAGAGGTTCGTCAGCGCATAAAATAATTGCGCCTGCGGCCAGCGCAGGAAAGGAAACGTGTGCCGAAATCCGCCGCGATAAACGCGCGTCACGAAATGGCCGTCCGCAAGCTGATGTCGTTCGCACAAAATCGTCGCGAGTTTTTGCGCCAGCGCGAACGCTTCCGGAATGCTGTCGTGCAACAAAGCGCCGAGCGTGATCGCCTCCGCGAAATTATACATTTCGAGCTTCACGATTTGTGTGCGGGGCTGGACGGCAAACGATTTCGGCAATCCCTCCGCATCAAACAACTCGCGGCGATAAAAATCCCAACCCTTCCGAATGGCCTCGGTAATCGCGGCGCTCTGCAGGCGACGATTGATTTTGAACAGGTTCTTCAACACGAAGGCGGTGTGAAAATGATCGATGAAACCTTCACCGGAACCTTCGGTCGCATACAGCCAGGCGCCATCTTCGCGCTGGCTTTGCAGGATGAAATTGAGATTTCGCTGTGCCTTGTCCTGATACTCGGCTGATTCGGTTTCAAAAAGAACCCAGGCGCGATAAGCGCTCGCGTTGACGACTTTCGTCTCGTCCATCGGCGAATAGCTGGCGGCGGTGGCGTTCGGGCCTGCGGGCGTGTCCTTCAAATCGATGTAAACAAATTTCGCAATCGACTTTGAGATCTCCAGGTAACGCTGTTCACCGGTCGCGTCATGGATCCCGCGATACGCTTCAAAGCAGTAGGGCGTGCAGGTAATGTAAGGCGTGTTTTTCCGCCATAACCCGCGGTTGTTCTGCCAGTCAAACGGATAGCCCCAGCATTTGCCGCTGTATCCCGGGACGCTGTATTGCAATATCTCGTCGCCAAGCCGCACGGCTTTTTCCAAAAATTTCTTTTCGCCGGTCGTGCGATATAGATTCAAAAAGGCAAGCGTCAACTGACCGTCCGCCGTCGCGAACCGGTCCTTCCGCACAAACAAACTGCGGGCGCTCGGAAACGCTGTTTCCATGAAAAGAATCGGCGCAATCAGCGGCAAGCCCACGATTCCCTTCGTATAATAAATGCGCCGCGCGAAAAGACCGTATTTCGTGCCCCAACTATCATACGGGTCGTAGCTTTCGTAACCGACTTTTTCCAGCCACGCATCGAAACGCCGAATGCCCTCGGACACCGTGCGCTCCGTGGCCGAAGCCGCGCGATTCAAAGGCGCTTGCACCGCGTCGCTGGACGTTGGCCTGGTGGGAAATTCCATACTGACACTCATGTGCGAATTCAGTTTCGCCCCGCGAGCGAGGCCGCCGGCTGCACGCTTTTGCCATCGCGGCCGTTCGTTTCCGGGCGCAGCAGCCGGGCAATTTCGCCGAAGCCTGATACCTTCAAACCCGGCGACGCTTTGGCCAGCGCCAACAATTTTTCGAAGGCGCGATCGTCCGTGTGTTCCTTGGTGTGGCCGATGAGCACCACCACGTCTGGGCCGTCATTCGCGGGCGCCGGCGCGGATTTAATCCAGTTGAGCATGGTGTGCGGCGATTGATTGTGAAAATCCAATTTGATCGGGATGGGCTGCGCGAGGAATTTCAAGATTTTCACCGGATTTTTGCCGATGCCGAGCTTTTGCACCATGTCGTGCTTTTGCGCTTTGGGAATATTCTTCGAAAACTTCGCGCGCAACCGTCGAACTGTGAGCTGTTGAAAACGCCGCCGCATCCGCGAATAAATCGGCACCTCCCAAATCGGTCCGTCGGCATCCCTTTCAATCACATCGCGGCTCACGCGCCACGGCTCTTTGGCCGAGGGCGCCCCGCGATAATCCAGGCCGCTGCCATAATCCTTGTCCTGCACGAGCCCCTTCACGACCGAGGAATCGATCACGAAGCCATTTCTTGCGAGAGCGGGCAAAAGTTTCGTCCCCGGCTGCGCCGAAAAGGCGCCCGCACGGTAAACCGTGACCTTTTCCCGACGGCCTGCTTCGGCGAGCATTTGGTCGATCACCGCTTTGCGTTCCGCGATGTATTGGTCGGTTTCTTCCTGCGTTTCAAAAAGAGAATCCACAGTCCGTTTGTCGCCCCGGAGAATCCAAGTCCCGTCTTTCAAAACCGCCCCGCACCATTGCGGGTGCAGGTGCAATTGAATGTCGTGCCCCGACCTCGCGAGCGAAACAATCTGCTCGCGAATCAAGCCGGCGGGATCATAGCCCAACGCCGCGACCAGCGCGGTGCGATGCCGTTCAAACGCCAGGTATTCCTCCACTTCAAAAAACACCGTCAGCGGTGCGCCGTATTTTTCACACAACCGGGCCATGCGCGCGGTCGGATCGATCACATGCTGCCGCACGTCCCCGGCGCCGTTGCCGAAGATTTCGTAATCCACGGTCAAGACAATATGGCGTGGCGCGCAACTGCAGTGCGCGTGCGAGCATTTATGACCGGCTGTCATTGTCGTTTGTTTTGCAATGTCACAGGAACGCGGAGTTCATCGCAGTTGAATGGGGACCGCGCCCGCCCCGGGCGCTGTGAGGCGCGCCCTCGCGGCTCACTTTGAGGCTTGAAATCATTCCACCGTTCAGCGCCTTCCCACGCCGCTCGAGTTCGGTGCGAGGCGCACCGAACGGCAGCCGGGGCGGCCGCCCTCCCCGGGAATTTGATTGCATCGTCGCGAAATTCAGTCGGCTTCATCGCGGAGGAAGTCCACAATCCTGGTGACGGATTCCTGCACGCTCAACAAGTGAGTCGGCAATTCCAATTCGGGTTTTTCCGGCGCCTCATACGGAGCGGAGATGCCGGTGAAATCGCGGATTTCATTCGCACGCGCCTTGACGTAAAGCCCTTTGGGATCGCGCGACTCGCAGACATCCAGCGGCGCGTTCACATACACTTCCACAAACTGGCCCGGCTCCATTCGCTGGCGCACCGCGTCGCGGTCGGCGCGGTAGGGAGAAATAAACGCCGTGATGCAAATAAACCCGGCGTCCGCCATGACCTTCGCCATCTCACCAACGCGCCGGATATTTTCACGGCGATCATCCGGCGAAAAACCGAGGTCGGAACACAGGCCGTGACGGACTTTGTCGCCGTCGAGCACATAGGCCTGCATTCCAAGCGTGAACAATTCGCGTTCGAGCTCCGTGGCGACGGATGATTTCCCCGCGCCGGACAAACCGGTAAGCCAGACCACGCGCCCTAAATGGCCGTTGCGAAGCCTGCGCTGGTCGTGGGTGATTTTGCCTTCGCTCCAATAAATATTATGGCTCTTGTGCAACGCATCCGAGGAGAGCCGGGGATACGCGTCATCCACAACAATTCCGCCGCCCACAACATCAAAGCCGTCGCAGACCACAAATCTGCCGGCGGTGATGATTTCGGAGTGCGCATCGAAAGCGACCGGGCGCTTGGTGCGCAAATACAGCTCGGCGATTTCGTAACGGCCCACGTGCGCGTCCTCGCCCTCGCGGCGAATCGTTTCGAGCGTCGAGGCGTCCAGCACCTTTTCGATGGCATCAATTTCACAATCGACTTCCTGCGCGAGCAATTTGAGCTTGTACAATTTTCCTTTGCGAAACGGCGCGCGGCCCATCCAAAACACGCGGGCCTTCAGGCGATTCAAATTGTACGGCAACGCATTTTCGCGCGCGCCCACCGCGCCGCGCTCGACAAAAATCTGCTCCGCAAGCGTGATCCCAATGGATTCGGAGGCGTGCGCGACGTCCGAAGCCGGCGCGCTCCAGCGCTCGATGGTTTTGACCGTGCTGACTTTGTTTGCCGGGCAGAATTGCAGGCGGTCGCCCACTTTCAAAGTCCCGGACTCGACGCGGCCGGCGAGAATGCGCCGCTCGTCAAACCGGTAAACGTCCTGGACGGAAAATCGCAACGGCAAATGCGATGGCGGCTCGGCAGTGCGAAATTGATCGAGCACATTCAACACGGTTGGGCCGGTCCACCAATTCATCTTTGCGCTCGGCGCGGCAATGTTATCGCCGTCGCGCGCCACCATGGGCACGAAGACACGCGCCTCGACGCCGATGCTCTTGAGAAACGCGGTATACTCCCGCTCAATGGATTCGAAGCGTTCGCGGGAATAATTGACGAGGTCCATTTTATTGACGAGCACGGCGACCTGATGAATGCCCAAAAAGTGCAGGAGATAACCGTGGCGGCGGGAATTTTCCTGGATGCCTTCCTGCGCATCGATCAGCAGCAGCGCCGCTTCCGCGCTCGCCGCGCCGGTAATCATGTTTTTCAGGAATTCCTTGTGGCCCGGCGCATCGATGATGACGTATTGCCGTTGTTTGGTGCGAAACCAAATCTGCGCGGTATCAATGGTGATGTTCTGGTCGCGCTCGGCCTGCAAGGCATCCATGAGGTTGGCCCATTCAAAGGGCATGCCGCGGCGTTCGGCGATTTTTTGCAACTGCTCCAATTTGCCCTCCGGCAACGAGCCGGTGTCGTGCAATAAACGTCCGACAAACGTCGACTTGCCGTGGTCGACGTGGCCGACGATGACGATCTTAAGTTGACGCGTGGAATCGTTGGCGGCATCGGCGTTCGAGGTCGGAACCGCAGTGTGAGGCTTCTCGTGGCTTCCGAGAGTGGGAGTGCTGGCGATCATATTAAATTAATTATTTCGACCGGTAGGGCGCGTCGCTCCGCGCGCGCCGAACATGACTGTTTCAAGGACATCGTATTTTCCATTGTTCAAACGGCGCGCGCGTAGCGACGCGCCCTACCTTGTGCCTCACATGTAACCATCCCGGCGCAGTTTCTCGAAAGCGTCTTCGCTTTCCTTGTCCTGGGCGCGGCCGGCGCGTTCGGGACTCTTGGTGGCGCGCAGTTCCGCTATAATCTCAGCCACATTCCGCGCGCTGGACTGAATCGGCGACGTGCAGGGATAGCAGCCGATGGAACGATAGCGCTCGTTTTTGCCATTCGCAAAATAGAGCGGAATGACCGGAATGTTTTCGCGCTGGATATATTCCCAGATGTTCACCTCGGTCCAGTGCAACAGCGGATGGATGCGGATGTGTGTGCCCGGTTCGAAATCGGTCTTGAACTGGTCCCACAATTCCGGCGGCTGATCTTCCACGTTCCATTCCATGTTTTTATCGCGCGGACTGAAATAGCGTTCTTTGGCGCGAGTCGGTTCCTCGTCGCGCCGGACCCCGACGATCACGCCGGTGAAACGATGCTTGTCCAGGACGGTCTTGAGCGCGTCCTTCTTGAGCGTGCCGCAGCATTCCACGCGGCTGGCTTTGCCGCCGGGGAACGTATTCCCGCTGCGCAACACTTCCTCATTTTTGCCGACGATAAGTTGCAGCTTCCAATCGCTCACCAGTTTGTCGCGATACTCGATCATCGAAGGAATTTTGTAGGTCGTATCCACGTGAACGAGCGGGAAGGGGACATGGCCAAGAAAAGCCTTGCGCGCGAGCCAGAGCAGGACGGTGGAATCCTTGCCGATGCTCCAGAGCATGGCCATGCGGTCGAACTTATTATACGCCTCGCGCAGGATGTAAACGCTTTGATTTTCGAGCTTTGATAAATGGTCCATAAATTAATTGGCAGCGTCGTTCATAGAATCAGCGACTCCAGAGTGCAGTGTATTCAGCCCGATGGCCGAAGCCGAGAAATTTCAGAGCAAATTTAGCGCCCATTGCAGCTATTTCTGCGCCATTCGATTCCTTGGCTCTGTTGAAAATTGAGGAGGTCGGATTCAGTCGGATTCAGTCGGATTCGGTTTTAGACGATGAAGCTGGAAACGTGTTTAGGTTTTGAGCCAAGTCTAGCGCAAGCTCATTAGCTGCCGCTAGCGACTGAGCGTCGCAGCGACGAAACATATCAATATAGGTTTGCTGCATTGATAGTGCCTGAAGCGGCATTAGCGCACTACAGACCCTTTCGTTATGTTCCCGTCGCGTTACCTCTTGGTCCCATTGCTCTCGGGCCATTTCGGCCCGGCTTGCATTGGATTCCTCTCGGCGTAACTGAGCAAACCTCCCGACTAAATGAGCCAGGGATTTCGCCAACTCGTCCGGATCGGCAGAATTTTCAGTCAAATTCCTCACCGCCTTCGCCAATTCTGCGGTCAAGACGACCGAGAGATGCCTATTGATCGTTTCGGGTTTCGCCATTGCGCTCAAATCTGCTCCCTCTTCCTGCAATTGACGGACAAGCTCAGTCCGGTCCTGTTTTGCCTGCCATTCGAGATAGCCTC
>DASXHY010000283.1:0-3592 GCA_036488095.1 Verrucomicrobiia bacterium
CAGATTTGATGACAGCACTGTCATGGATGCGGACGATTTCATTCGGTCGAATTAAGGGAGCAGCTTTTCGGTCAGTTTGACAATCAAATGAGCGCCAGTTTTCTGGCGCTTTTTGATTTTTTGGTTTCATTCCGGCGCCCCTGCCGGGGCGCATTCATATTTTGTGACCCCTTTACCGGGGATGTTATCCCCGGCTAATTTCCGAAGTCCCTCCGGGACAAAGGATGGATGCTGTGAACAGGCGTGTTTTGTGTGAGGCATTAGGCGATAGGTTGAGATTACACGCAACGTGAGACGCGGGGCGCGTCTCACTACGCCCGGGGCGGGCGTGGTCCCCTTTTTCTAGGCGCGGACTGGCCCGGCTCAGTTGCTTTGCCCAAGGCTGCGCGGAAAGGAACGTACCGCGAGACGAAATATCCGATTGGGCTGGATTTTGCGTTTCGCGCGGAAATGATTTGAGACTCGTCACCTCGTCTCCTACAGGGATGGGGATTTTCCGCCAAAGCTCTACTTGCCCGGGACGCATTTTTGCGCTTCATTGGGGGCGTGTCCCAGGATGTTTTTGATGCGTTGATTATTGGCGGGGGGCCGGGCGGAAGCGCGGCGGCCACTTACCTTGCGCGCGCGGGCAAGCGCGTGCTGGTCCTCGAGAAGGAACATTTTCCCCGGTTTCACATCGGCGAATCGTTGCTGCCCTATAATCATCAGATCTTCGAAGAAATGGGGGTGCTGCCCACACTGGAGGCGGCGGGGTTTACGAGAAAATTGGGCGCGCAATTTCATCTCGGAAACTCGAGCAAACAAATCAAGCTGACGTTTACCAACGGCCATTTCACGCGCGCGCCGCGGGCATTCCAGGTGGAACGCGCCAAGTTCGATGATCTCCTGTTGAAACACGCGCGCGCGTCCGGCGCGGAGGTGCGCGAGGGATGGACGGTGACTAAATTCACGAATCACGGCGGCGAAGTATCGATTGATGCGCGCGACGAGAATGGCGTTACGGAACAATTTCGCGGTTCGTTTTTGATCGATGCCAGCGGAAGGAGCAACCTGACCGGGAACCAGGAGGGGATGAAGGTGATGGATGCCGATTTGAAAAAGTTCGCGATCTTCGGGCATTTCGAGGATGTCAAAATGGATGAAGGCCCGAAGGCGGGAGATATTCTCATCGTGCGGCTGGAGGATTCGTGGTTTTGGCTGATTCCGCTATCGCCGAAAAAAGTGAGCATCGGTTGCGTAGTGGATCATGCGGAGTTCACGCGCGCGAAACAAACTCCCGCCGAAATATTCACGCGCATCTGGCAATCGAGTTCGGAAATGCGCGAGCGAATGAAGGATGCCAAACTCGTGAGCCCGATCCAGGCGACGGGCGATTTTTCGTATCGCAATCGGCGGCTCGCGGGGCCGCGGCTGGTGCGGGTGGGCGATGCGGCGGGTTTCATGGACCCGGTTTTTTCTTCGGGCGTTTATATTGCGATGTATTCGGGACGGCTGGCAGCGCGCTTGATTGTGGCATCGCTGGCGGCGGGAGATGACGGGCGGCGACGTTTCAAACGTTACGAGAAGACGATCGTTCGGGCGATGGATCTTTATTGGAAAATGATCCACGGATTTTACACGCGGTCGTTTATGGAGTTGTTCATGGAGCCGCGTGATAAATTTCAATTGCCGGATGCGATGGTCGCGATTTTGGCCGGGGAACTGGAGGGTGGCTGGAAGCTGGATTGGCGTCGGAAGCTGTTTTTCTGGCTGGTGAAAATTCATGCGCGGCGGCCGTTGGTGCCGCGAATTTCGTTTGCGGATAAGGCGGCGGTCCGGGCGGAGTAATTTTTTTTGGGGAGCGCGCCCGCCTCGGGCACAGTGATCCCGCGCCCTCGCGGCTCATTTTGAGGCATGAAATCATTCCAACGTTCGGTGCCTTCCCACGCCGCATGTGTTCGGCGCGAGGCGCGCCGAACGGCGCCCGAGGCGGGCGCGGTCCCCTCTCGATTGCTTCGTTCCAGCCCCAAGGCATACGTTACCCCCTTTCTAGGGGTAACTTCCTGCCATTGTTTGGCTTAAATCTTCGTTTCAGGCCTAAGCTGGCATTTCGACTGCTATTAAAAGGGGCCGGAAACCGGCTTTTATGCAGGATTTGGCGCTAAATCGCGGCGCGGCGAATGAACGCACAGAGAATTATTTCTTTGCGATTTTTGCGCTTTTTTGCGGTTAGCCAGGCAGGAACGAAATTAAATATGCACCCCACACCCCAAAAGGCGAGCCAGCGGCAAAACGATCAGCCCGCGTCCATGCTCTCATCCCAGGCATCGGAATTGGCGGACGGCAACGCATTGGCCGTCGACATGCGGATGCTGTTCGAGGCGATGTTGGATAACATTCCGGACCGGATTTATTTCAAGGACTTGCAATCGCGATTTCTGAAAATCAACAAAGCGCTGGCGGACCGGCTGGGGCTTTCGAATCCGGACGATGCGATTGGCAAAACGGATTTTGATTTTAACGCGCCGGAAATGGCGCGTGAATTTTTTACGGATGAACAGAGCATGCTCCAAACCGGCGAGCCGTTGATCAACAAAATCGAGAAGAAGGTATTGCCGAATGGCGAGACGGCATGGACTTCGACGACGAAGGTGCCATTGAGGAACCGGGAGGGCGCGGTGGTCGGGATTGTGGGGATCAATCGCGATATCTCGGATTTGAAGGCGGCGGAACAGAAGATTGAAGCGATCAATCGCGAATTGCGCGAGGCTTCGCGGCAGGCGGGCATGGCGGAAGTGGCGACGGGGGTGTTGCACAATGTGGGGAACGTGCTCAATAGTGTGAACGTGGCTGCCGGCGTGCTTTCCGATCGGCTGAATCATTCGAAGTCGTCGGGTGTGACCAAGCTTTCCAAGTTGCTCATCGAACGCCAGGGCGATTTGAGCGAGTTCTTATCCGCGGACGAACGCGGGCGCGCGGTGCCGGCTTATCTCCAGCAACTTTCCGAGCATCTTGAAAAAGAGCAGGCGGACATGCGCCGGGAATTGAACGAACTGGTGATGAACGTGGAACACATCAAGGAAATCGTGGCGACGCAGCAAAATTATGCGCGCGTGCTGGGCGTGGCCGAGGTGGTGGATTTGTCGGAGGTGCTGGAGGACGCGATCAAGATTCACGGCGGGGCGTATGAGCGCCACGGGATCAAGCTGATCCGACAGTATGACGCGGTTCCGCAGACGGCGGTCGACAAGCACAAGGTGATGCAAATCGTGATTAATTTTTTGGCGAACGCCAAGTATGCGTGCGATGCCGGTGAGAAGGAGCAGAAAACGGTGGCGGTGCGCATCAAGCGCGTAAGCGAGGAGCGGGTGAAGATTGAAGTGGCGGACAATGGGATTGGGATCGCGCCGGAGAATTTGACGCGGATTTTTTCGCAGGGTTTTACGACGCGCAAGGGCGGGCATGGGTTTGGGCTGCACAGCGGCGCGCTGGCGGCGAAGGAGCTTGGCGGGGTGATTTGCGCGGAGAGCCAGGGGATCGGACAGGGAGCGACTTTTAGCTTGGAGTTGCCGATTGTGCTGCAGAGCGGGGGGCAGAAAAGTTAGTTTTCCCC
>DASXHY010000288.1:0-4064 GCA_036488095.1 Verrucomicrobiia bacterium
TGGCCGTTCGCTTTGGCGTATTTCACGGTTAAATAAAAAAGCCCGCCAAAAAGGCGGGCTTCGAAACTTTGTTTGCGGACTGATTAAGCGCGTTCCATGTATTTGCCGGTGCGCGTGTCCACTTTGATCTTTTCGCCGGTCTTGATGAACAGCGGGGCCTGGACGGTGATTCCGGTTTCGACCGTGATCGGCTTCTGCACATTGTTGGCGGAATCGCCGCGGATGCCTTCCGGCGCGTCGGTCACCGTGAGAATGACCGATGAGGGCAATTCGATGGACACCGCTTTTTCCTCGACGAACGTGACGGTAATCTGCGCGTTTTCCACGAGATAATCTTTCGCGTCACCGACCAGCTCGGCGTTAAGCGTGACGGTCTCGTAATTTTCCGGGTCCGTAAAAACAAAATCCTCGCCGTCCTTGTAGCTGAATTCCATTTTCTTGGTAATCATCGGCACGGGCTCGATGCGCTCGGTGGAGCTGAAGCGCACGTCGGAGGATTTGCCGGTGCGAATGCTGCGGATGGTAGCCTGCACGAACGCGCGGAGGTTGCCGGGCGTGCGGTGCTGGCTGTCGAGGACGACGCAGATGTCGCCGTTGTAATTGATCGCCATTCCACGGCGAAGGTCGTTTGCTGTTGCCATAAATCTAAACTGTCAAAATGAACGTTGTTGACCCGGCCGGCATTTCCGGGACGGGAGCCGAGTAAAATAGCGGAGGATGGGATGAAAGCAAGCGCGGATTTTTGGGGAATTTCTCGACAAAATTCGGCCTTTGAAATAACCTATCCATTAGAAGGAACTTCGCCATGTGGACTTGTCCAAAATGCGGTGAAGCCATTGAAGGCCAGTTCGATTCGTGCTGGAAATGCGCAGGCAAGGAGGGGCAAACGGCAGCACCTGCCCAGCCGGCGAAACCTTTGGAGCTTACCATCGCAGCACTTATCTCGTATTTGATTCCGTGGCTGGCGCTTTTGCTCGTGATGTTGCCCATCGGACAAGCTCCGGGGTATTTCGACCTGGAAATTGTTCGTGACGCTCGCTCGTGGCTTTGGATGTTAATCCCGGCGGTGTTGAATTTTTTCATTTTACGCTCACTGTCGAGATTCCCGATAGTATCCCGCCTTGCGGCGTATCTGCTCTTTCTTGGCTGGGTATTTATAATGATGCTTTTCGCGCCAGCCACAATCAAGTCAGGGTGGGTCGGCTCTCCGCCGAAGTATGACACACTCGACAAATTCCACGGGGCTCAATAAAGTTTCTGAAAAATTCTCGCAATGTACGAACCCCGTTACAAACCCCTCCTGCCGCGCCGCGAATTCTTCCGACGCCTGGCGCGGAGCACGGCGCTCGGACTGGCTGTCGTGGGCGGTGCCCTGCTCATCGGCATGGCGGGGTATCATATTTTTGAAAGCATGGGCTGGATTGATTCGTTTGTGAATGCCTCCATGATTCTCTCCGGCATGGGGCCGGTGGGTGAACTCAAGACGACCGGCGGAAAAATTTTTGCCGGCTGTTACGCGTTGTTCAGTGGCGTGGCGTTTCTGACAAGCGTGGGATTGGTTTTTGCGCCGGTGTTTCATCGCTTCCTGCACAAGTTCCATCTCGAAGATACGGGCGAAGGAAAAAAGGGCCGGTGAGATATACGATTTACGATTTACGAGCCGCTATCCGAGTCCATACGCTCGTCAATCGTAAATCGTAAATTGTGAAATGCCACTCCTCGGCTATGTTCACCATCGATGACACCTGGAGAAATCATCGGTCTCACGGTCACGCTGCTGGTGATGCTCGTTGGCCTGGCGGGGAGCATAGTGCCGGTGCTGCCGGGGCCGCCGCTGGTGCTGATTGCGGCGCTGGGACATCGGTTGTGGTTCGGGCAACATAGCGCCAGCGGCCTGGTCCTGCTTAGTTTGACGGTGCTGACGCTTGCGTCCCTCCTGTTGGATTATTTCGCGAGCATGTATGGCGCAAAACGGTTCGGCGCCACCTGGCGGGGAGTGCTCGGAGCGTTCATCGGCGGACTCATTGGCCTCTTCTTCAGCATTCCGGGAATCATCATCGGGCCGTTTCTGGGCGCGCTGGTGTTTGAACTGCTGGGCGGTTACGAATTCGATAAAGCCTCTCGCGCCGGCCTGGGCGCGACGCTCGGCGTCTTTGCCGGCGTGATCGGGAAATGCGTCGTGAGCGTGGTGATGATCGCGGTGTTTACGGTGGATGTGATTTTAAGGTCGTGAGTTGGAGTTCACGCTTCAGCGTGTCGGCGGACAAGCTAAAGCTTGAACTCCAACTCGCGGCGATTCCACAATCCAGTCATCGCAAAAAACGGCCACCAATTCCCAATTTTGCGGAATCCAATCCCCGAGAAATCGTTTTGACTCACTTGGCCAGTGGGCTATGCTCTGCGGCCTTGTTTTCAAAACCGTGGCAGCGGACGTGAGTCCGCTCTATTTAATGAATTTCCAGAAGTGAGCCGACTTACGTCGGCTGCTACAAAAAACAATTTTATGGCTAAACTGACAATTCGAGACCTGAACGTTCGCGGCAAACGCGTTTTCCTGCGCGTGGATTACAATGTGCCGTTGGAAGAAAAAGATGGGCAAATGGTCATCACCGATGACACGCGCATCAAGGAAACTTTGCCCACGCTCAAACACCTCATTGAGCAGGGCGGCAAACTGATTTTGACCGCGCACCTCGGCCGTCCCAAGGGCCAACGCGAGCCGTCCATGTCGCTGCGGCCGGTGGCGGCGCGACTGGCGGATTTGCTGGGTCGCCCGGTGGCGTTCGTGGATGATTGCATCGGCGAAAAAGTCGAGAAGACGGCGGGCGCATTGAAGGAAGGCGATGTGTTGTTGCTGGAAAATGTCCGCTATTACAACGAGGAAGAAAAAAACGATCCTGCGTTCGCCGAAAAGCTCGCGAAGGTCGCGGATGTCTATGTGAATGACGCGTTCGGCGCGGCGCATCGGGCTCATGCTTCCACCGAGGGCGTGGCGCGCATCGTGGCGAAGCGCGGCGGCAAGTGCGCGGCAGGGCTGCTCATGGAGCGCGAATTGAAATTTCTCGGCGATGAATTGGAAAAGCCGGCGCGGCCGTTCGTGGTGATCCTGGGCGGCGCGAAGGTTTCGGACAAAATCAAGGTGATCGATCGCCTGCTGGAAAAGGCGGACACGATTTTAATTGGCGGCGCGATGGCTTACACGTTCCGCCTGGCGCAAGGCTACAAAACGGGGAAATCGCTGGTGGAACCGGACGCGATCAACACCGCGAAATCGGCCTTGGAAAAAGCCAAGGCGAAGAAGGTGAAATTTCTGTTGCCGACCGATGACGTGGTGGCCACGCCGGTCAAAACCGATAAGCTCGACAAAAAAGGCAAGCCGGTGATTGAGTTCCAGAATCCGCGGGTGAATCCAGATATGAATTGCCCGGACGATGCCGCCGGGTTGGACATCGGCCCCGCGACGGTGAAGGCGTATTCAGCCGAACTCGCGGGCGCGAAAACGGTTTTGTGGAACGGCCCGATGGGGTTGTTCGAGAACAAACAATTCGCCGCGGGCACCAATGCGGTCGCGCAGGCCGTGGTGGATGCCACGCAAAAGAACGGCGCCAAAAGCATCATCGGCGGCGGCGACAGCGTGAAGGCGCTGAACAAGGCCAAGCTGGGCGATAAGGTCACCTTTATGAGCACCGGCGGCGGGGCGAGCCTGGAATTTTTGGAAGGCGCGGTGCTGCCGGGCGTTGCGGCGCTGAGCGACAAATGAATTCAACGCAAAGACGCTAAGATGCAAAGGCGCAAAGTTTTGAAAAATCCTTTTTGCTTTGCGTTTCTGCTCCATTGCTATGTCTTTGCGTTGAAATATTGAATCTGTGAATCATGAATAAAGAACGAAAATTGATCATTGCGGGCAATTGGAAGATGAACAAAACCGTGGCGGAGGCGCTGGACTTCATCCGCGGTTTGAAAATCGAACTCGCGAGCGTGAAGGAAGTGGACATCGTGGTGTGCCCGCCCTTCACGGCATTGAGCGACGTCTCCAAAGCCATTCTCGAAACAAAAAATATCCG